>NZ_JABFCR010000013.1:0-43002 GCF_013087555.1 Mucilaginibacter humi | reverse complement strand
AAATTATTTGCTTGATGCCATCCATCGCTTATGCAACACTTCCGTTACCATCACATCAGCACACGCCTACATGCTGCGCGATACTGTAATAAAGCCGTTAATAGAAAACGTTCGGTAATAATGTCGCGGATGATGACGTTGTTTTTGGTAATAATGCTTACCGGGTTTTTATATTGCAAAAATACTTCCAGCAATCCGCGGGTATTGTTCGGTGACGCTCTATGGGCTGGTAACAATCTGTATTGCCAGATAGTAAATTATTTGGGGTTATTTTGCAAGATAGCTTGCTTTTTGAGGGGTCTACAAATATACTTTTCATGATTTTTTTAATGCCTACTCTTTTCCGTTTTCGGCTTAACCGTTTTTAATTGGGTGTTTTTTGTGGTGAGGGGGCCAGTAACCCGGCTAATGCACCAATTGCAGCGCTTCCAATAGCAGTTAATATGGTAGGTACTGCTTTGTCGTCTTTAAACTGGCCGGTGCCAACCAATATTAATACCCCCAGAACCAGTGATAAAATAGTTGTACCTAGGGCGATTACAACTATTCGATAAATCCATACATCAGTTGTTAATGGGCTATCTTGAATATTTGCAATTACGCCTACCGGGTCTTTTTGTAATTCTGCCTGAAAGTTAGGATCGTCTGCGACTGTGCGTTTCAAGTCAGATATATTTTTAAAGTCTGTTTTCATAATATGAATTGCCTACTCTATTGCGTTTTCGGCTTAACCGCAACAACCAGATATTTGATTGAATAACCCAAAGTTGAGTAAACCAGCAATTTGAATTAACGGGGACAACACGGTATTTATCACGTTTTTACACGTAAAAAATACCGTGAAAACACGGGGTGTTTTTTTTTATTTAGGCTGTACTTTAGACAAAAAAATTATCACCCTAACCCACAGAAAAATGAAAAGATTATTATTAACACTCGTCCTGGCCGCATTTGTGATGGCGGGATGTAATCAGGCCAGCACAACGAAAACAAAAGCAGATTCTGTAAGTACCACGTCTGCCAAATTTTTAGCAGCACCGCCTGCTGGCGCTATTGTTCATGAAACTTTAGACGGCCTGTCAGAAACTGATGCCTTAACAATGATTAAAAATTTCCAGACAAGCGCGGCTAACGAAATACACCCGAAAACGAGCTTTTTTATAAAGAAAGATATGGTGATGTTGCTTAACAAAATGCTTGCAAGTGAGATTGCCGCGCCACTAACCGGCGGCAGGAATTATCACACTGATGGCATAAGAATATATTTTGGTAAAGAAAGCCTTTCCTCACCAGATATCAGACTGATTGTAGTTTCAACAAAAGATAGCATAGTTTTTATACCTCCTCCACCGGGCATTCCCTCTACCCCCGGACAAGATGCACCATGATTATTATGATCATTTACAATCGGCCCTACATGTATCAACTGTACCCTTAAAAATAGCCGTTGAATCTGAGAACACTGCTGGAGCATTGCTTCGCAAACCTTGTGGTAATTGCGATTTTGAGCCGTCTTGTGCCGCTCTAAACAGACCGGGTGCAATCAAGCGGAGTTATGCAGAGAAGATGGTGAAAAATTTTAACGGAAAAGTTATGACTACACACGCCGTTTGGTTTGATGCAGCAAGGCTTAATGAAATGGCACAGGGACCTGGTTTTGCGGGCATAAGGATTTATATGGCGACTTACCACGATGATACATATAACGCTAATGGGAAAAGCACCTTTGTGCTGACAACTGTAGACAATATTGGAAATGACTATTTTTACTGTGAGAGCGATACCCGTAGTACAGAAAAAGGCGGCAATAAAGTAAGGTACAATTCACACTTCCCGCCACCTGAAAATAACGGTAGCTTATGCCCAAACAACTGTAACTAATATACATGCTGCTATGCTTCAATATTTTACCATATACACCATTGCCGAATTAGTTTGTTTAATTGTAGCTTTTATTTGCCTTATTAATGACAAGGATTTTACCTGGCGCATGATGATTTTGTTTATGCTAATAACCTGTATGGTTGAAATGGGGGCAATACCGCTAAAGGCTGTTTACCGGCATAATCCGATCCCTACAAACTCAAGCGCGTGGATATATAATATTTTACTTTTAATCCAAATAAGCGCCTTTAGCTTTATGTTTTACCATTTGCTTAATAAATACACCCGTAGTAAGCCCCTCATTATCGGGGGCTTGCTTTATTATTGGTGATATATATTTATGATCTGTTTACTTTCCCGGCGGGGATCTTTAATTATAATGCCGATACTTTTTCTGTAATGTCTGTTCTGTTTATATTCTACAGCTTATATTATTATTATCTGCTGATTAGTGCCGAAGAGTATGCCGATATAACAACTCTTGCAGATTTTTGGTGGGTTACCGGTACCTTGTTCTTTTTCTTTGGCAGTACGGCCTGCAATTTGTTTTATAATATGCTGACAAAGGTTTCTCCCGGCAATACAGTATATTTAACTTATATAGGCGATGTGCTGATTATTATTTTATATGGCTGCTGGAGCTATTCATTTATCTGTAAGCGATGGATAACATCAAACAAATAATTTTACTGTCTACCCTTATATTTCTGCTGGCGCCATTATCTATTGTGATATACATCAGTAAATATAGCCGGCGGAAAAAAAAGCATATCGAAGAAAAACACAAAATGAAAGCTGCTTTCGAATCGGAATTACTAAAAACCCGGTTTGAGATCCAGAACAAACCCTAAACCATATCAGCCGCGAGATACATGATAATATAACCCGGTACTATCATTTGTTAAACTAAACCTGGCCTTAACAGGTAAGCTTACCGAGCAGGATAAGTCGGTAAAGATCAAACAGAGTCGGGAATTGATCGCACAAACGATATATGATCTGCGCGACCTTTCAAAAAGCCTTAGTTTTGAACATATAAGGGCAAAGGGGCTGGTTAAAACTATTGAGCTTGAAGCAGAGCGTATTAATAAGAGCGGCATAATAGCGGTTAGTTTTTCGGTTGCCGGCGATGAATATAATTTGGGCGGCCAGCATGAGTTGTTGCTGTTCCGTATTTTCCAGAGTCGGTTAACAATACGCTTAAACATGCTAACGCTAAACATCTCACTATCAGTTTGCAATATTCTGATCAAATGTTTAATTTAACAGTCGCAGATGACGGTGATGGTTTTTCGACAGATGTTTTTGAGGATAAACGGGGGCTTGGATTAAAAAACATTGAAACCAGGGCAGCGTTAATTGGCGGTACCGTAAGTATCAATAGTACACCCGGCAAGGGTTGCAGTATTGCAGTGAGCTTAAACTCTTTAAACAATTTACAACCCGATGGAACCTATTCTGATAGCTTTGGTTGACGATCACCGTCTTTTTAGAAGTGGAATAGCATCACTCATCAATAAACTGCCCCAATATAAAATACTTTTTGAAGCCGGTGATGGGGAAGAACTGAGCCGGAAATTAACCCCCAAATTAAAGCCCCACATTATATTATTAGATATTAATATGCCAAAATGGGACGGTATTGATACTGCCCGGTGGATCTGTACTAATTATCCTGATGTGCATATTATTGTATTATCAATGTTTGAGGATGCCGAAAAAGTGTTGACCATGATTAAAATTGGCGTAAAAGGGTATTTGTTAAAAGATGCCGAACCCGATGAGTTTGAAGAGGCTTTAAACAAAGTATCGAACAATGAGGTTTACTACCCCGAATTTGTAACCAAACACCTGGTGAGCAACTTTAATAAACAAACAGAGCTGGTTAAACTGAATAGCCGCGAGCTGGAGTTTTTAAAACTATCGGGCACCGAACTTACCTACAAAGAAATTGCCGAGCAGATGTGTATAAGTGTGCGTACCGTTGACGGCTATCGCGACCAGCTTTTCGAGAAACTACAGATTAAAAGCCGAGTAGGGCTGGTATTATACGCCATAAAAAATAACCTGATAGAATTATAATTTGCTAAAAATATTAGCAATATTTGTGCTATGGCACATCAGGATAATCCGGAGTTTTTAAGGGGCGCGGCGCGCAGGTTAATACCGATAATAAGTTTTTAAAGCGCAAATATGTACTGGATCATATAGAAGGGTTGGATGAACCGCTGCTTGAAAATAGCGCGACCCAATTGTTTGAGGAGTCGCCTAAAAAGATTGTAAGCGAATCAAACAGCCCAGATCTGAGCAACATGTATTCCATTAATCCTTATCAGGGCTGCGAGCATGGCTGTATATATTGTTACGCCCGTAATTCGCACGAATACTATGGCTTTAGTGCCGGGTTGGATTTTGAACGTAAGATCATCGTTAAACGCAGTGCGCCCGAGTTGCTTGAGAAGTATTTTAACAAGCGCAATTACCAGCCGGTAACAATATTACTATCTGGCAATACAGATTGTTACCAGCCCATAGAGCGTCGCTTAAAAATTACCCGCGGATTGCTGGAAGTATTTTTGCAATATAAAAACCCGGTAAGCATTATTACCAAAAACAACGTCATCATCCGCGACCTGGATATTATTACCGAACTGGCTAAATTGAATTTGATCCATGTTAATGTTTCTATCACCTCGTTAAACGAATCGCTAAGGCAAAAGCTGGAGCCCCGTACAGTAACGGCAAGCGGGAGGCTTGGGGTTATCCAAAAACTATCAGAAAAGGGAGTGCCGGTACGGGTGATGGCCGCGCCGATAATTCCCGGGTTAAACAGTAATGAGATCCCTGATATTATTAAAGCTGCAGCCGACCGTGGCGCGCTGTCGGCAGGCTTTACTATTGTGCGATTGAACGGAAGCATCGGCGAAATATTTACCGACTGGATCCATAAAGCCTATCCCGACCGGGCCGAGAAAGTTTTAAATATGATCAAAGCCTGCCATGATGGTAAGCTAAACGATAGCGAATTTGGCCGCCGGATGCGCGGCGATGGACCGGTTGCCCAATCTATCAGTCAGTTATATAAAATGGCGTGTAACCGCTTTTTAGCCGGCCGCGAAATGCCTGAGTACGATTATACTTTATTTACACCAAAAGGAGGTAAGCAGACGACTATGTTTTAAATCGCCGACAAGAAGAGAAAAGAGGTTTAATCCACTTCAGGATACATGCTTCTTACCAGTGTACGCAGCGAAAGCTCAACCAAAACACCCGTGCCAATGCCAATGGTATAGCTGGCAATATCGCCAAGGTAAAAGGTTTCGCCAAGCATTACCTTGCCAAAAAATGTCTGGCGAAGGTTATCTATCCATGGCGCACTGTATAGCTGGGTAAGTTCGGTAGCGTAAGCATAAATTACACTTATTATTACGATAAAAGATAATGGCTTCGCTATAAATATAAACCGCATTAAAAGAAATACCGCTAACCCCCATAAAATATCGCCAACAAATAAGGGCACAACTGCCGAAGACAGCTCGCGCGATACCAGCCCACAATAACGGTTACAACAATAAGGAATAAATAGATCAGTCGCGCCTTTAACATGGTTAAATATATATATATTTTACAAGAGGCAAAGTCTGCGAACAAAAAAGCGCCCAAAGGCGCTTTTATATTTTTTGATTAATTATTATTAAGCGGTTGCAGTTTCTGCTTCTAAAGCCATTACTTCATCTATCAGGATACGACCGCAATGCTCGCAAACAATAATTTTTTTGCGTTGACGGATATCAGACTGACGCTGAGGTGGGATCTGGTTAAAGCAACCTGAACATGAATCGCGGGAGATAGTAACTACAGCTAAACCATTTTTAGCGTTTTGGCGCAAACGGTTGTAAGCAACCAACAAACGTTCTTCGATGTTAGGGATAGCTTTTTCTGCCTGTGCAGTTAATTCGCTTTCGTCTTTTTCAGTTTCGGCAGTAATAGTACCCAGTTCATCTTTTTTAGCTTCAAGGTCGCTTTTGCGGGCCTCTAAGTCAGCAAGCGCTTTTTCATAAACCTGGGTTTTTGAAGTGATCTCAAAACCATATTCGCGGATTTTTTTCTCACTTACTTGTATATCTAACCCTTGTATCTCGATCTCTTTTGAAATCGCGTCATACTCGCGGTTGTTCTTTACTTCGTTAAGCTGTGTTTCGTATTTTTTAATATTTGCCTGAGCTTCTTTTATCAGGTTTTTGCGGGTAACAATATCATCCTCCAAATCATCAAGCTCACTTTTAATTTTTTGTATACGGGTTTCCAAACCAGCAACATCATCTTCCAAATCAGCAACTTCCATAGGTAATTCACCTCTAATCTGGCGAATTTTATCAATTTTAGTGTGGATGGTTTGTAATTCGTATAACGCTTTAAGCTTTTGTTCTACGGTTTGTTCCATTATTTTGACGGGATTTATACTTATTTCTTTTTATAAACGGATGGCAAAGATACAACTTTTTAAAATATTTTATAATTCAATTGTAAATTGCTGTGCCTCACCCCAAACCCCTTTCAAAAAGAGAGGGGTTAAGCCTTGGTTTACATAAAATATTTAACCGGATTAGTATTCACACTGGTTAACCGTAAGGGCAAATCAGCAAAGCGCTTCTGTATCATTTCATGCAATAGCTGCTGGGTAAATTGCTCGCTTTCAAAATGGCCGATATCGGCAATAATGATCTTGCCGTCGGCATCAAAAAACTCATGATATTTATAGTCGGCGGTGATAAAAATATCCGCGCCGGCGCCAATGGCCTGTTTCAGCAAAAACCCACCCGAACCACCGCAAACCGCCACTTTTTTAATTTGCCCGCCGGTAAAAGCGGTGTGCCTTATTACCTGCGCGTGCATTTTTTCTTTAAGGTGATATAAAAACTCTTCGGCATCCATGGGCTGGTCAAGCTCGCCTATCATACCCGAGCCTACCTGCTGATGCTGATTGGTTAACGCGTAAAGATCATAAGCCACTTCCTCGTAGGGGTGCGCCAGTATCAGCGCCATTAGTATCTTACTTTCTAAATTGGCGGGGTAAACAGTTTCTATACGGGTTTCCTCTTCGGTATGGCGTACGCCGGGTTCGCCTACGTATGGGTCGCTGTCCTCGTTTCCTTTAAACGTGCCGGTACCTTCGGCGTTAAAACTACATTCGCTGTAATTACCAATATTGCCGGCACCGGCGTGGAACAACGCGTTCCGCACTTGGTCTACATGGCTGGTAGGCACATAAGTAACCAACTTTTTAAGATACCATGCTTAGGCGACAGGATGTGGCTGTTTTCTAAACCCGGGGTTTCGCAAATTTTGGCGTTAACACCCGTTAGCACGCTGTCTAAATTGGTATGGATAGCATAAATGGCAATATTATTACGGATGGCTTTCTCAACCACGCGTTCCACATAGGTTTTGCCGTTAAACCTTTTTAATCCTTTAAAAACTATGGGGTGGTGCGATATAATAACCTGGCAATTGGTAGCAATAGCTTCATCAACCACTGCCTCCACACAATCCAGCGAGATCAGGACCTGTTGAATTTCCCCGGTCGGGATTCCCTACAATAAGGCCGGCGTTATCATAATCTTCCCGGTAAGCCAGCGGGGCAATGCTTTCAAGGTAGGTGGTGAGTTGGGATAGTTTCATTGATCGCAGATTTGGATAAAAGTACCAAAAATCCGTTTAAACAAGTAAAGACGCAAATGTCTTTTGCGTCTTCACGTTTCCAATATATGATAGATCGGGTTGTGCGCCCTACGGATGATTAGTTACCCATTTTGGCAAGGTTAAAGCTTTCGAAAGCCATTTTCTGGTTGTACTCTAAAGCTAACTTTTTATGGTTTACCAGGTCGACAATGGTACCTATTAAGCAAAAGCCACCGGTAAAGAAATACAGTAAACCCATACCGACCTGTCCTAACAAAAAGCGTTGTATACCCGCTACGCCGAAGAAACCTATCAGGGTAAATATTAATACGTCCTGCGGTGTTTTTCTTTTACCGGAGTAGCTCATAAAGAAATACTTTTTCTGGTCGTCGGTTAAGCCAGAAGTTGCTTGTTGTAGCAGAGCTAATTCTTCAGATGAAATGCCCGGAAGGCTCATATACGGGTTTTGATACATATCCATGATCTTTAGTTTTTAGTGTGATTGTTTATTATTTATACCCCAAAACTAATATAGAACTAAATATTGGCCTATGCAAAATGGGCAGGGCGGGTAAACAACTCGGTAAGCGCGGGAATTTAGGCGGTGAAAATGGCGGGTGGATTAAGGATGTCTGTGAACGCCTCACCCCAACCCTCTCCAAAGGAGAGGGGCTTTTAATCGGATTAATATTAAACATTTTGCATCGAAATCCTCTCCAAAGGAGAGGATTTAGGTAAGGCTATCGAACTATTCAAACTTATACTCCTGTTTGGGTATAAACATACGTCGTCCCAACACATAAATACGATAACCTATTATTAATAAAGCCGGCGCACCCAGCCAGTGCGACTGCCAAGATCTGGCTAAATCGCCATGCAACAACCACGATATAGCATGCCCAATGCCGCAGCCGGGGCACCACGTTATACCCACGGCCTTAAACGGACATAAAGAATATTGCGACTCCGCAGCAGGGTTACTTACGCCCAATGCTATCAAAGCCGCAATCCAAAAAATAAGTTCGAAATTTGTCTTTAAAAACTTAATCAACTTTGTTTGATTTTGTTGCCAAAACCAAAGATACGCCTAAAGCCGATAATAATCCAATTAACAAAGCGCCAAACATACGGCCCGAGAATGCCATAAAGTTAACACCGCCTGGTTGGATATAATTAATATAAACAATGGCTACAAATACCGCCAGGATACCGCCAAATAATAAAATTTTAAAGCTTTGTACCAAAGCTTCCAGAAACCCATCTGGCCATTACATTCAACGTTGCGATAGTTTAATATGCCAAAAAACAAACCTATTATCGGTATCAATATCGAAAAGTATTCGTAGGGTGCAGTGTTGTCGTTTTGAGTATCATAACCCATTGCGTGTGTAAGAAATAACCAGGCCGCGCTAAGTACGCCTATAACAGCGCCCCCCCATATCAATGCATTTTTCATTTTTTTAAGTATTAGGTTAAAAGTTGTGAGTTGTAATTTAAATACGTTTAATAAATGCCATACGTTGTTTAAACTATCATACAAAAGCGTTTTATAGGTGATTTTGTTTTAGATAGGTGATATTTTTGATGAGTAAATAAAACGGCTTTTAAAATTTAATACCTTTAACAAGCTTATGGTTATGAAAAAATTACTGCTGTTATTATTAATACTACCGTTAATATCATCTGCCCAAACCGCCGATCAATATGATAAAAAAGGATACGATGAATTTAACAAAAAGGACTATGCAGAAGCCGTTAAATTATTTGACAAGGCTATTGTAGCTGATAAAGGTTTTGGCGACGCTTACTATCATCGCGGGCTGGCAAGGTTTGAACTTAAAGACTACCCGGGCGCTATAAAGGACTATACATCTGCCATCTCTATTATGAACCACAACTCGGTTATGTTTGACCATAGAGGCAGCGCAAAGCGATATAACGATGATATACCAGGTGCAATGGCAGATTATGATACCGCGATAAAGTTAGATTCAACCAACTCGGTAGCATATTATAACAGGGGCGCGACAAAGGCAGCGCTTAATAACTATAGCGATGCTATTAAAGATTACACTCAGGCTATCAGGTATAATCCGCAATTTGTTGATGCTTATGTTAATAGAGCCATTGCCGAAAAATATATAAAGGACTACGCTGCTGCGATAGCCGATTATACCCGTCTGATCGAATTAAAACCCCGGGCGGACATTTACATGATCAGAGGATTACTGAAAGCAAAACTTAATGATAAAAGTGGCGCTATTTCGGATTTTTCCAAGTCTATAGATGAAGACCCCGAACAACCGTATGCTTATTACAACAGGGGTATTATAAAGGCTGATCTGAAAGATCTTACGGGCGCTACAGCCGATTATAACAAAGCCATTACTTTGGACGAAAAAAATGAAAAGGCTTACGTTAAATTAGCAACCATACAGGCATCAACAGGAAATTATAATGACGCGATGGCTAATTTTGATAAGGCGCTTGCGCTAAACCCTAACAGTGCCGAAGCCTATGCCAACAGGGCAACTGCAAAAACGCTAAGGGCGATTTTGCCGGCGCCCTTACTGATTGTAATAAAGCCATTTCCATAACAGATACCACGGCGATAGCTTATAGCAACAGGGGTTTGGCAAAAAACCAGCATAAAGATTATAAAGGGGCAATTGCGGATCTTAAAAAAGCGCTTGCCATAAATCCAAACGACGCGGTTGCTTATGTAAATTTAGGAAACTCCTATATCTTTTCGGCCAATTATGGTACGGCTATACAATACTATAATGAAGCTATTAAACTTAATCCCGACTATGCCAACGCTTATAATACCCGTGGCATTGCTAAATACTTTTATGGTGATAAAAAGGGGGCATGTGTTGATATAAACAAGGCGGCCTCGTTAGGTTTTTCGGGAGCTAAGGCCAGTTTGGCACGATATTGCAGATAACGCCAGTCGTGTATAAAACTCTTTACCTATATTTGCAGCGTTTTGAACATCCGTGATATATTAGACAGATATAAAGCTGATGACAGGGTTAAGGCGCTGGCGAAAGCCATAAATGCCGGTAAAAACCCAAGGATACAGCTTCGTGGTTTGGTCGGATCGGGTGATGCGACCATGGCGGTAGCATTGTATTTTTGCAGCACAAGCATATGGTGTTTGTATTGCCCGAGCGCGAAGAAGCCGGTTATTTCCGTGCCGACACGGAAAATTTGACCGGTAAAGAAGTACTGCTTTTCCCCTCATCATACCGTAAACCCTTTGAATTTACCCAGCCCGACAGCAGCAATGTTTTAGCGCGTGCCGAGGTTTTGAACGAACTTAACCACTCCAGCGAATTTGGGCAACTGATAGTAACCTATCCCGAGGCCCCGGCCGAGAAGGTGATAGACCGCGCGTCCCTTGAAAAAACACTTTAGAGATAGCCGTAACCAATAAACTGAGCATTGATTTTATCAATGAGTTTTTGGTAGAGTATGATTTTGAACGGGTTGATTTTGTGTACGAGCCCGGCCAGTTCTCTATTCGCGGCGGTATCGTTGATATCTTCTCCTTCTCGCATGAGTTGCCTTACAGGGTTGAGTTTTGGGGCGATATGATCGAGTCTATCCGCACCTTCGAGATCGAGAGTCAACTGTCCGTAGAGCAGGTTAAGAGCATTACCATTGTGCCTAACGTGCAATCTAAATTTTTAACGGAAAGCAATATATCGCTGTTAGAATATATTGATGATGATACCCAGATCTGGATAAAAGATGTACAGTTTACGTTTGATATTATCCAATCGGGTTATAAAAAAGCCACCCAGTTGTGGAACGCTTTGTCGGCTGATGAAAAGAACCAGAACCCTGATTGGATTGACCCCAAGTTTGGCTTTACCGATGAAAAACTAATTGCCGACCAGCTGCGCGATTTTGCGATTGTAGAATTTGGTAAGCAGTTTTTTTACCAGGCCGACGAGACCATTAGTTTTGATATGCGACCGCAGCCATCGTTCAATAAAGACTTTAGCCTGCTGATCCATAATTTTAAAAACAACGAATCCGAGAAGATCGAGAATTTTATCCTAACGGATTCGGCACGGCAGGTGGAGCGCCTATACGCCATATTAGAGGACCTGGATAAAACCGTAAAATTTACGCCGATAAGCATCAGCATCCGCGAAGGTTTCGTGGACAGGGAGCAGCACCTTGCCGCCTATACCGATCACCAGATCTTTGATCGCTATTATAAATACAAGCTTAAAAAAGGCTACCAGCGCTCGCAGGCCATCACCCTGAAAGAACTGCGCGAGCTTAAGCCCGGCGATTACGTAACCCATATTGACCACGGCATAGGCAAATATGCCGGCCTGGAAAAAGTAGAAGTTGCTGGTAAGCAGCAGGAAATGATCCGCCTGATCTATGCCGATAATGACCTGTTGTATGTAAACATCAACTCGCTTAACCGGATCTCTAAATACAGCGGCAAAGAAGGTACCGTGCCCCGCATGAACAAGCTGGGTACCGATACCGGGAGAAGCTGAAGAAAACCACAAAAAAAAAAGTTAAAGACATAGCCCGCGACCTGATCAAGCTTTACGCTCTGCGCAAATCGCAGGTCGGAAACGCTTTTTCTCCGGATAGTTATCTGCAAACCGAGCTGGAGGCATCCTTTATTTACGAGGACACCCCCGACCAGGAAAAAGCCACCACCGACTTTAAAAAGGATATGGAGGCCCCGCACCCTATGGACCGCCTGATATGCGGTGATGTGGGTTTTGGCAAAACCGAGGTGGCCGTCCGCGCAGCCTTCAAGGCTGTTGCCGACAGCAAACAGGTAGCCATATTAGTACCTACAACTATTCTTGCCGCCCAGCATTATAAAACGTTTAGCGAGCGGTTAAAAGGCTTCCCTTGCAATATAGATTATGTTAACCGCTTTAAATCGAGTAAACAGATAAAGGAAACTTTAGAGAAGCTGAAAGAAGGTAAGGTTGACATCATCATAGGTACTCACCGCTTAGTGAGCAAGGATGTAAAGTTTAAGGACCTTGGCCTGATGATCATTGACGAGGAGCAAAAGTTTGGTGTAAGCACTAAAGAGAAACTGAAACAAATGCGCGCCAATGTGGATACGCTGACGCTGACTGCGACACCTATCCCGCGTACGCTGCATTTTTCGCTAATGGGCGCGCGCGATTTATCCATCATATCAACCCCGCCGCCAAACCGACAGCCGGTAGTTACCGAGTTGCATGTGTTTAATGATACGCTGATAAAAGATGCCGTGGCGTTTGAATTGGAGCGTAATGGCCAGGTATTCTTTATCCATAACCGGGTTGCAGATCTGCCGCAATTAGGTGCATTGATCCATAAATTGGTGCCGGGCGCACGTGTAGGCATAGCCCACGGCCAGTTAGAGGGCGATGCCCGGAAGATGTAATGCTGAAATTTGTTAACCACGAATACGATGTACTGGTGGCGACAACCATCATTGAGGCCGGCTTGGATATCCCTAATGCCAATACCATCATCATCAACCACGCCCACATGTTTGGCCTGAGCGATCTGCACCAAATGCGTGGCCGTGTGGGGCGGAGCAATAAAAAGGCTTATTGTTATTTATTGAGTCCCCCGTTATCAACCTTAACCAATGAGGCCCGAAAACGCCTGAGCGCTATTGAAGAATTTAGTGACCTGGGCAGCGGCTTTAATGTGGCTATGCGCGATCTCGATATCCGCGGCAGCGGTAACTTATTAGGCGCCGAGCAAAGCGGTTTTATTGCCGAGATTGGTTTCGAGATGTACCATAAGATCCTGGATGAAGCTATCCACGAGTTAAAGGATGATGAGTTTAAAGGCCTGTTCCCTGATGATAAGCCGCGACCGTTCATCGCGTTTACGCAAATAGATACCGACACGGAGATCCTGATCCCCAACGAGTATGTAACCAGCTTATCAGAGCGGTATAACTTATATTCTGATCTGTCGAAGCTGGAAAATGAAGCCGAACTACAAGCATTCCAGCAACAACTGCATGATCGCTTTGGCCCTATCCCGCCACAGGTAAATGACCTGCTAAACACCATGCGCCTGCAATGGATGGGCAAGGCTATCGGCTTTGAAAAGATCTCGTTAAAAAAGGCGTACTACGCGGTTACTTTATTACCAACCAGCAATCGCCATATTTCGAAACAGCCACGTTCCGCAACGTGCTCACGTTTGTGCAGGCTAATCCGCGCCGTACTAATTTAAAAGAAGTAAAAGATACCCTGCGTTTAAGTATTGAGGGTGTGAATGGTATTGATGAAGCTGTGGAATTGTTGGGTGGGATGCTGGATCAGGTTTAATACTCGCTAATTTGTCATCCTGAGCATAGCGAAGGATCTTCTAAAAGCGATAAATACGACGTTTACTTATCAATCATACAAGATTCTTCGCTATCGCTCAGAATGACAAACTATCTTCGGATCTTGGCGGCCATTCCATCAAATCGCTATTAAGAAAACGCCACTCCGGATTTTCCGATTCGATAAGCTTTATTTTTTTATCTCTCAGCCAGCCTTTGATTTCTTTTTCCCGCTCTATAGCGTGATTAACATATTGGTATCTTTCAAACCAAACTAAATAATAACACTTATACTTTGTTGTGAAATTATCCTTGGCGTTTGTGCCAAAATAATGCTCATATAATCTTCTTTCCGGTTATTGATTACGCCGGTATACAATACCTTTTTGGTTGAAGTGGTTAATATGTAGGTATAGTAATTGTGAGAGCGCATATAAACATTAGTTAGTTTGTCATCCTGAACATAGTGAAGGATCTTCTACGAGCGATTTGTGCAACGCTTGCTGTCAATATACAAGATATATGCTCAGGATGACAAATGGGATATTTACACCACCCGCTTATAAATCCCCTCAAAATTCCTCCCCAGCTCCATATAATCCAAACCATATCCAACCACAAACTCATTAGGGATCTGAAACGCTACGTGTTGCAACTCTTCAACGCTAAATTCAATAGCTTCTGGTTTTAGCAGTAAGGCAACTACGGTGATGGAGGCCGGGTTACGCTGCTTTAGCTTGTCGACCAGGTAGTCGAGCGTGTTGCCGGTATCTACAATGTCTTCAACCACAATAACGTGTCGGTTGGCAATATCAACCATCAGTTCAACATCATGACTTATTTTACGCGAGCTGGTTGTACCGCCGTGGTAGGATGATAGTTTGGTAAAAGCGGTTTCGCAGGGTACGTTGATATGCCTTACCAGGTCGGCCATAAACATAAAGCAGCCGTTAAGCACACCAACAAAGATGGGGGTCTTGTCTTTATACTCTGCGTTTAGCCCGGCAGCTATTTGTTTGATGCGGGTTTGGATATCTTCGGGAGAGATCAGCGGTTCAAATTCGAGATCGGCTATTTTGATGTTCATTACGATGTATTGTTAAGGATGTCCGTCCGCCAGTTGCCGGGTATGATTAGACACGCCGGACTGTTTGCGAAACATTGACGAATGTAATAAATGTATTTATTTTAAGCGACGCTATTATGATTTATAGCTGATGATTAGCTGTTTATTTATTCCCTATCTTTGCCCCTCAAATGATGGAATACCAGCTCTATACCCTATCCAACGGCATCCGGATAATGTACAAATATGCGCCTTCGGCGGTTACACATTGCTGCCTGCTGGTTAATGCGGGTTCGCGCGATGAATTACCCAACAAGGAGGGCCTGGCCCATTTTATTGAGCACCTGCTGTTTAAAGAAACCGAACGCCGCAGTACCAACCAGATATTAAACAGGCTGGAAATTGTAGGTGCCGACCTGAACGCTTATACCACCAAGGAATATACCTGCATCCACGCATCGTTTTTAAACCCTTATTTAGAGCGCGCAATCGATCTGTTCGAGGACATTGTATTCCACTCTACCTTCCCTGAAGATGAGCTGGAGAAAGAGCGCGGAGTGATCCGGGATGAGATCGCATCCTATCTTGATCAGCCCGAGGAAGCTATCCAGGATGATTTTGAGGAACTGTTGTTTAAAGATCATCCGATAGGAAAAAATATATTAGGCACTACCGAAACCGTTGGCGCATTAAGCCGCGATGACATGAAGCAGTTCATCGCTGCAAATTATAATACTAACGAGATCATCTTCGCCGTAATAGGCGATTACGATTTTAAAAAAGTAAGTAAGCTCGGCGATAAGTATTTCGGGCATATCCAACCTAATTATAATAAAAGAGCAGGATAACCCCGGTGGTCAATGTCACCGGGAACCACATCATCCATAAGCCCATATCGCAAACGCATTGTGTTATTGGCAACCAGGCTTACTCGTCATCACATCACCATAAAACCGGTTTGTTGTTGCTGAATAACCTGTTAGGCGGCATGGGGATGAGTAACCGGCTTAACCGGAGATCCGCGAGAAGCATGGCATTGCCTACACTATCGAATCAAATTATACCGCGCTAACCGATACCGGTATCTTCTCTATTTACTTTGGTACTGATACGGAAAAAGCCGATAAAGCTGCTAAGCTGGTATATAAAGAACTAAAGAAACTACGCGAGCAGAAATTGGGCACCTTGCAACTACATCAAACCAAGCAAAAGTTTATTGGGCAGATAGCCTTAGCCGAAGAGAACCGAATGAGCCTGATTATATCCATGGCCAAAAGCCTCATCGACTTTAATTATGTTGATACACTGCCGCAATTGTTCGAGAAGATAAATGCTGTAACGGCAGAGCAGTTGCTGGAGATCAGCAATGAAATATTTGATGAAAGTAAAATGATTGCGCTACTATTTGAGCCTAAGCAATAAAGCTGTAATTTTGTAACCATGAAATTTCCTATTGTAGCCTACGGCGACCCGGTATTAAGACGAAAAGCAACGGCTATCGAGCCAGCAGAGTATCCGCATATCAAACAATTATGCGATGATCTGTTCGAAACTATGTATGCTGCACGTGGTGTTGGTTTGGCTGCGCCGCAGGTTGGTTTATCTATGCGTTTGTTTGTTATAGATGCTACTCCGTTTGAGGATGATGAACCCGAGTTAAAAAACTTCAAAAAAGTTTTCATTAACGCGTGTATTGAGGAAGAAAGCGGGGCGGAATGGAGCTTTAATGAAGGTTGTTTAAGCATACCCGATGTTAGGGAAGACGTTACCCGTAAATCAACCATACGGTTATCCTATTACGACGAGAACTGGAAGCACCATGAAGAAACCTTCAGCGGCCTTGCTGCACGTGTTATACAGCACGAGTACGACCATATAGAAGGCAAGCTGTTTACCGACAGGTTAAGCCCGCTACGCAAACGCATGCTTGAAAAACGACTGAACGATATCTCGAAAGGAATTGTGGACGTAGAATATAAAATGAAGTTCCCGGCGGTTAAAAAAGGCCGTTAAGCGCTACTTACTTCCGATAGCTTTATCGCCGGCGGCAATATCACGAATCAGGCTGCCCCGTGCAAACGGGTTAAGCAGCGGGTTGGTAATTGAGTGCGAGTTAACAATACTGTTATGCAGTTCCTGCACGTTGATGCCGCCATAGCCATAATTAGGTAAAGCCGCCTCGGCAGCGCGTATATAGGCCGGGTTCAGGTTTTTACGGGCAATCTCCGGTCATCATCAGCAATCTTCATCGCCAAAAAATCTTTCCTGAACTCATCTGTAGTGGCCCATGGGAACAACCTTACAAGCGGCAGGTTAATAATTTGCGGCTTTAACAGCACATTCATTACCAGGCTTTGGTTTTTACATGGGCCGGGATAACAATAGTTACCGGCACATAGCCCACGCTGCTAAAGCGCAGGGTATCCTGCTCGTGCGCCACGAAAGAGAAATAGCCTTGGTAATTAGATATATAAACCTGTTTTTTGTAGTAACGTTGGTAATATTAACGTAGGGTACTATAGCGTGGGTAGTATCAGTATTGCGGGTAATACCGGTAAACTGCACCAGCGGCTTGTCGGTAGTTTGGCCGAATGCCGTTGCTGTAGCCAATAAGAATAATATGCCAATCAGGTATTTCATTTAGCGGTTAAGCCTTTTACTATAATTACTGTTAACGGGTAAAAATAGTTTTTAGTTTCTAAACTAACGGTATTGCATTTACGCCCGGAGGCATTTTAACAATACTTAACATTTAGTTAGCGCAAGTTTTCGGGGAGTACCGCGTTAGGGTCGTCAATATCGGTAAGGTTTATGGCCTCTATACCGGTAATTTCGGGCACTGCTTTCATAATGGCACCTTCAATGCCCGCCTTAAGCGTCATGATGCTCATGGGGCATGATCCGCACGACCCTAACAGCTTCAATCTCACTATACCTTCGGGTGTTATCTCCTCAACCGATACATTGCCGCCGTCTGTTTCCGGTACGGTCGTATCGTATCTAACGCTTCTTCAACCCTTTCTAATAAACTCATTTTTACTAATTTATAAGTAAAGTTATTAATTATTTACAATATTGTTGCCAAATGCCATTGCATTATTGATGGATACCTGCTGTGCCACACGATTTGCCATTTCGGTAAAAGCGTTAACCATCAGCTCATGCTCCTCGTTTAAAACAATAGGTTTACCCGCGTCGCCGCTATCGCTTATGCCTTTAATCAGCGGTATCTCACCCAGAAAGGCACCTCCAGCTGCTCTGCCAGTTTCTTGCCGCCTCCCCGGCCGAAGATGTAATACTTGTTATCAGGCAGCTCGGCAGGGGTAAAGTAGGCCATGTTTTCAACAATACCCAATAGCGGTACGTTTATGCTCTCCATCAAAAACATACCTATGCCCTTTTTGGCATCAGCCAGCGCAACGGCCTGCGGAGTGGTTACGATAACCGCCCCCGTAACCGGAAATGTCTGTGTTATGGTGATATGGATATCGCCGGTACCGGGTGGAAGATCTACTACCGGGTAGTCAAGCTCGCCCCAGTCGGCATCATTAAAAAGCTGTTTAACGGCGGTTGATACCATTGGTCCGCGCCATGGTACGGGTTGGTTAGGATCGGTAAAGAACCCTATGCTTAGCAGCTTGATACCGTATTTCTCTATCGGCTCAATGCGTGTTTTGCCATTCTCATTACTTGCCCTTGGTTTGGCGCCCTCCGTGGCCGAACATTATCGGGATGCTTGGTCCGTAAATATCCGCGTCTATCAGCCCCACTTTGGCACCACTTTTAGCCGCCCAGCGCCAGGTTAACCGCCACGGTGCTTTTGCCCACACCACCCTTGCCGCTGGCAACGGCTATGATGTTCTTAACCCCCGGCACGCCGGTGTTCTTCTGCGTGGTAACGCGCGACGTCATGTTAATCGTAACCTGTATGTCTTTGCTTATGAAATGGCTTATCGCATTGCGGCAGGCATTTTCTATCAGCGCCTTTAGGGGGCAGGCAGGCGTAGTAAGGATAACCGAGAAGCTAAGGCTATTGCCGTCTATCACGATATCCTGGATCATGTTAAGCGTAACCGTGGTCTTTCTTCAAATCCGGTTCCTCAACATTGCTAAGGGCTTGCAGTACTTGTTCTTTGGTAATGGGCATAATAACGCGCGTAATTAGTAGCAAAATTACTAAAACGGGGCGAAGTAGTGTCATCATAATGTGAGAACGTTTGCGCGTGGTACGTTTGGCGTGCGCACCGGCCTCATCCTTGAAATATAAGCCCTTAACTTTGTACCTTAGGATGCCGTTATAACGCCCGGCCGTTGCAATTTAGGCAGCTGCTACCTTTAGTTGCTAAATAACAACCATATGTAGCGATATTACAACTAATAGTGGCGGCATTTTTAGGGCTGACAAATGCCCGGCTAAATACATTTGCTGTGTCGAAATTAAAACAAAAAAGACAGTAACTATGGAAACAAAAACCATCGGCAGCAAAATTGCCAAAGCACGACAACAGATCAACCTATCGCAGGCCCAGCTGGCTGTACGCCTGTTCATCAGCCCGCAGGCCGTGGGTAAATGGGAGCGCGGCGAATCCATGCCCGACATCATCACCTTAAACCGCCTGGCCGAAATTACCGGTGTCGACCTTAACTATTTCTCTGATAACACCCGGCCGGCAACCGGCGACGCGGCAGCGGGCCAACCGGCTACCCCGATGCCAGAGAAAAAGCTAAGCTGGGATATGTCCAACGGCAAATGGGTGGATGCCGACTTCTCGGGCCTCAACAACCTGCACGAAAAGTTCAGCTCGTCAAACATGCAGCGCTGCAAATTCGCGGGCTCGGCCATGCAGGGGCTGTTGCTTAAAAGCAACCATGTAGAAAGCTGCGACTTCTCCGCATCCGACCTGAGCAACGCCCGCATACAGGGCTCGCACCGAAAGCAACCAGTTTACCAATTGCCAGCTTAAAGGCGCCGAATTTTTAAGAAGCCATATCAAGAACTGCGATTTTACGGGTGCCGACCTAACCGGAACAGTTTTTAGAGGCTCGGCCGTGCAAAAAGCACGCTCACCAACGCGGTGTTAAAACATACCGCCTTTAACGGCTCGCATATGGACGATATGGTTTTTGAAGGCAGCTTGAACGACTGCGCTTTCGAGAACTGCGGCTTCCTGCGGGTGACCTTTCAAAACGCGACGCTGGTTAACACCTTCTTTAAAAACAGCAAGCTAAAAAGCATCAAATTCATCAACTGCCAGGCCGACCGCATGACCTACGAGTTCCTGAAAAGCGGCAAAGCAGACCTGGGCGGGATTACCTTAGTTTAATGCCGTAACGTGTTACGTATAACGTTTTGACGGGTTAGGTTGGACGTTATACGTAATACGTTTTACGTTGGGGTGGCGGGCGTTGCCTGCGGCCCGTGCTTTCCACTCATACGCCTGCAGGCCTTAAGCGCGATTGCCCTAGGGCCCTCGACGGGGCCGGTATCCGTTGCAATCGCTAACGCGGCTACCCAACCGTCATGCCGAACTTGTTTCGGCATCCCATGCGCTGAGTCGTTACCTGTCCTGTGGGATCCTGAAACAAGTTCAGGATGACGTGGATTTATAACCTACTCCGCTACGTCTTTGCGAGCGATAGAGTATCAATCTCTACATGATTAGGTAATGATATGAAAATAAATCCTTATGTTTATTTTTGAAAATCACCTGACAATGACCTTAGAGAAACTAAAGAATATTTTCATTGCACATGGTTGCGATAAGGTTTATATCAAAACTCTATCGGCGAATGATAATTCAAAGAATCAGGTTTATCTAAGCGGAAGCTATGACATCCTAAATATTTTCCCGATTTCTGAAGTTAAAGAAGAACCATCTGGAGATTGGCAAAAGAAAGGTTCAAAGCAACTATCAGGTTTGGGTGGATAACAGAAGAAGGAAGCGTTTATGATGCTCCCCAATCCCAGTTTATTCTATATCCAAAATATCCAGAAGTTCGTTTTTCTGGGTTTCTGGCGCGATGTGAAAATGCTCCATCCGAATTAATGACGCAGAGACTCCCGGGAAGATTATTGTTTTTAGCTGTAGCAAAAGACGGAGAAACATTAGGTTATGTTACTCATCCGGAATCAGAAATAGCGCAAGCCGTTAATAAATTAAATTTAGATAATGAGCTTGGTGTTTTTAAAATTATTAGCCTTGTATCACAAATTAATTATAGAGAGTTATTATTGAAAGAACTGTTACGAATCCATTCATTAGGTTGGATTGATTCTAAAAGGCTACATAAATCGGGAAACTTATTACCCTGCCTGACATCTAATTGCGGTGGATATACATTAGAAGCCGAATTGGGTATTTCCGCCAATGGCTATTCTGAACCAGATTATTTAGGATATGAAATCAAACAATTCAAAGCGGCTAACTTTGATAGGATATCGAATGAGGTTATAACTCTGATGACGCCTGAACCTACTGGCGGTTTGTACACAAATGGGATTGATGCTTTTATTCGGACGTACGGATATGCAGATAAAAATGGAATAGTTGATAGGCTGAATTTTGGAGGTATACACAAAATGGGGGTTAATCAACCCCTTACAGGTTTAACCTTAGAATTGGTTGGATTTGATATCGAGAGCTCAAAAATTAAAAATGTTAGTGGGTCGATATCCTTAATAGATAGTCGAGGTAATGAAGCTTCGAGCTGGAGCTTTGCATCGCTAATAAAACACTGGAATAAAAAACACAATCAGGCTTGCTATATACCTTCTAAATCTATAAAAGCGCCTTCTCAACAGTATCAGTATGGCAACAAAGTTCTTCTTGGTGAGGGTACCGATTTTCAACTGTTCTTAATGCAAATGGCATTAGGTAATATTTATTACGATCCCGGAATTAAAATGGAATTGGCATCTAGCTCCAAACCGGCTATTAAAAGGCGAAGCCAATTCAGGATAAAATCAGGAAACCTTACACATCTGTATAAACAAAGTGAAACTATCGATCTGTTAAATCGATAGCTTCTTATGTGTCGTTATAACATTTGCAACCTCTTTTCCCACAGCTTGGATTAACGGCGTAACAACAGAGTTTCCAAACTGCTTGTAAGCTTGGTTGTCAGATACGGCAATTCTAAAACTTTTGTTTCCAGCGTTAACAGGATAGCCCTGTAATGCTGCACATTCATTAGGCGTTAATCTGCGTGGATTTGAATTAGCCTGAGGTATAAGTATTTCAGAACCATCTTTATAATACCTTGCGCTAATTGTTCTCGAAATGCCATCTAAATTAGTTAGGCCATATCCAAAGCCATTGCCTTTCAATTTATGCTTTTTAGAATATTCTTGAAGAAAATTCCAAAGTTTATCGGACAGCGTATATTTCGGATCTATGTCTTTTTCAAGAATAGTTTTTATCGTTTTATCAGCTTCAGGTAATTCTACCAGATTGAAATCGAAACTTATATCGGGTCCAAAAACTCCTTATCAAAACCAACCATTATAGTTCTGTCCCGGTGTTGGGGAACAAAATGTTTACCGTTTAATACTCGATGATTAAACGAATAACCCAAATCTTCCAATGTAGATTTAATTACCTTAAATGTATTTCCTTTATCGTGTGACACAAGGTTTTTACATTTTCAAGAAAAAAGCCTTTGGGCGATGCTTTTCGATTATATCAGCAACATGGAAAAATAAATTTCCCTGTTTTTCGTCTTCGAATCCATGTTTCCTACCTAAACTATTTTTCTTGGATACACCAGCTATAGAAAACGGCTGGCAAGGAAAGCCACCGCAAAGAATATCGAATTTCGGCGGTATAAAAGCTTTAGTTTCGTCTTTAGTAATATCACCGAATGGTGTTTCACCAAAGTTGGCGAAATATGTTTTTTGAGCGAATTTGTCATACTCTGAGCTATATACACAAAGCCCCCTAAATTTTGCAAAGCCAACCGAAAGCCGCCTATGCCGGCAAACAAATCAATAAAGGTGAATTTTTCTTTTCCTTTTGGTGGTCCGGGAAAGGGAATATCGGTAACATCAAATAAGCTTTTTTGTACGGCTTGATATAAGGCTTCCGGCTCATGAAACTCGCTGGGGTTATTTTCAGCAATTTCGTATGCTTTGTCTTTATAAACTTTGTTTTTCGTTACAACATAATGTGTAAGTACCGCCGAATCTAATTCATTAGGTACAAGAGGCGAATTAGCCTTTGAAGATTTAAGAGCCATTATTCAACGCCTCCTTCAAAAGACTTGCTGTCAAAAAACTCTCTAACAGTTATATCAAGTGCACAAATCAATTTTTTCAAGATTGATAACGGAAATGTTTCTTTTTCCGTTTTCAACCTCGTTTACATAAGTCTTATCTATCTCAGCTTTAAAGGCTAAAGCTTCTTGGGTGAGTTTTAAATTTGTCCGGTATTCCTTTATACGAAGGCCGATTTTCTTGCGAATATCCATAGCTGCAAGCTATCGCCTATTCGACTATAAGTCAATCGGATATAAGTGAACTTTTGCGATTGTGGAGAATTATTCCGGAGCCAGATTTAGCAGTAGTTGAGCCAAAGTTTTTTCAGATAAAAGCTTCTTTAATTCACATTCCCAAATCTTAACAATTTTCCACCCGCTCTCTTTTAGCAAGGCCTCGGCTTTGGTGTCATTAGTAGCATTTCCCTGTATTTTATTCAACCACCACTCTGTCCTTGTCTTCGGCACAACATAGTATCTACACCCCTCATGACCATGCCAAAAGCAGCCGTGTATAAAAATTACGGTTTTATATTTGGGGAGTACAATGTCGGGTTTGCCGGGCAGGTCTTTTACATGCAGGCGGTAGCGGAAACCGTTTTTGTGCAGGAACTGGCGTACCAGCATCTCGGGTTTGGTATTCTTACTTTTGATCCGCGACATGTTGTAGCTGCGGGTTTCTTTGCTGTGCACATCTGCCATAATGTAATAACGGTAAAGTTACAGAATTGATTTGTCTTGCGTTAGGGATGGCAATGTATACCGGCCCCTTCGCACCTAATGCCTGCAGGCGTATGAATGGACAGCCCGGGCCGCAGGCAACGCCCATGTAAGTTGAATAGTGATTGGTGGATTACAGATTAGGTTACTGTCACTTCATTTTATAGCCCGCTTTGTAAAACAAAAAATCTGGTATATTTGGTTATAACCTATATGAACATAGTAGACCTATTGATAATTGTGGTGGTGCTGGTTAGCGTGTGGACGGGGTACCAGCGGGGGTTTATCCTGTCGGGGTTGATACTGTTGTCGTGGGTTACTACGCTTGGGCTGGCGTTGGTGTTGTATAAGCCCGTTAGCGGCGTGCTGTTAAAGGTGCTGCCTAAAACGGGGGTATGGTCGCCGGCGCTGGGGTTTATTATCACCATTATACTGGCGCAGGCGGTTATCGACCGGCTGGTGCACTGGCTGCTTAACCGCGTTCCCGAACGGATTACCGAAAGCCGTACAAACCTGGTGCTGGGCACCGTGCCGGGGCTGATAAACGGCTACATATGGGCGATACTGATAGCTACCTTTTTGGTGGTGTACCCGCTGGATAATGTGTTTATGCGCGAGGCGCGCAAAAGCCCGGTAGCCAAACAGCTGGCCGGCAACGTGGGGCTGATTAACGAGCGCCTCTCGCCGATATTTACCGACGCGCTGATGCAACTGAAAGGCACAGGCACGGCTATGGTGAGCCACGAGCGGATGATAACGCTGCCGTTCCGGTCGGTAACGGCCAAACCCCGCCCCGACCTCGGAAGCCCGGATGCTGGAGCTGGTGAACCGGGAGCGCCGCAAACGCGGCCTGCAAACCCTAAAACCCGACCCGGAACTAACTAAGGTAGCGCGCGACCATTCGGTAGATATGCTGCAGCGCGGCTACTTCTCACACTACCCCCGAGGGGTTGGATCCGTTCGACAGGATGCGAAACGACGGCGTACGCTTTTTAACCGCTGGCGAAAACATAGCTATTACCCAAACCCTGCCCATGGCGCACACGGGGCTAATGAACTCGCCGGGGCATAGGGCCAATATCCTTAACCCGGCTTTCGGGCGGTTAGGCATAGGCATACTGGATGCCGGCTGGTATGGGTTGATGATTACGCAGGCATTTAGGAATTAGTGGTTCATTAGTTCAGTGGTTCATTAGTTTATTGGTGGGTGGTTTATTAGCCTGATTGTCCATTAGGCTCGCTTCGACATATCCGCTATACCACCAATGAACCAGTGAGCTAATGAACCAATGAACTATCAAAACTCCATCACTTCCTTCTTCTTCCTGTTTTTCATGCGTTTGGGGACGAACTCCGGGATCTCTGCTTTCAGGGCCTCTATCATGCGGCGCTTTAGGTAATTGCGCTGGATGACGATGCTTACCTCGCGCGCCGGCTCGGGCGATTTGAAGTAGCGTACGCGGTCGAGCTGTTTGTCGGTCAGGTCGGCCAGGGGCAAGCTCGGGCAGTATGGTGGCGCCATTGTTTTGGTCTACCATGCGTTTCAGGGTCTCCACACTACCGGTATTGTATTCGAAATGCTGGAAACCACGGGTTGATTTGCGGCGCTGGCAAATGTTTAGCACCTGCTCGCGCATGCAATGGCCTTCGTTTAGCACCCAGATCTCTTCCATATCAATATCATCCGGGTTAATGGTTTTCTTTTTATACAGCTTGCTGTGCTTGCTGGCGTAGGCCACAAAGTTTTCGTAAAACACGGGGATCTCTATGAGGCTGGTTTCGTGCAGCGGGGTGCTCAGGATGCCGCAGTCTAAAGTGCCCAGCTTTAACTGCTGGATGATCTGCTCGGTAGTTTGTTCCCATACGATGAGCTTTACCTGCGGATATTTCTGAATGAAGCCGTGTAATATTTTAGGCAGGATATAAGGGGATACGGTGGGGATGATACCCACCTTCAGCTCGCCCGAAAGTTCTTTTTGACGGTCTGATATGATCTCTTTGATCTTCTCGCTCTCGGCTAATAATACGCGGGCCTGGTTAATAATATCTATGCCTATCTCCGTAGGCGTTACAGGTTGTTTACTGCGGTCGAACAATTTTACTCCCGTGGTATCCTCCAGCTTCTGGATCTGCATGCTCAGGGTAGGCTGGGTAACAAAACACTTATCGGCGGCGGCTACAAAACTGCGGTAGGTATCAACGGCTACGATGTATTCAAGCTGGGTTATCGTCATGGTGTTAATGTGTTATAGAGTAAATCTATGTAAATATAGTAATTTATTGAATTTGGCTATATGTTATGTCAGGATTGTCCACGGTGTCTGTTAACATGGGCGGACGGACAACAAAAAAGCCGCTTAGGTTGCTAAGCGGCTTTACTATATGTTTAGACTAATCTCTAACCTCCAATCACTAATCTCTCTACTCCACCGTCACCGATTTAGCCAAATTACGTGGCTGATCGACATTACAACCACGCATAACGGCTATATGGTAGGATAAGAATTGTAGCGGTATGGTAGCCAGCAACGGAACGAAAGCATCGTCGGTATGCGGGATCTCTATTACATAATCGGCCATGTCGCGTACTTCGGTATCGCCTTCAGTTACTATGGCGATGATTTTACCGCCGCGGGCCTTAACTTCCTGGATATTGCTCACCACTTTCTCGTACGACGCGTTTTTGGTTGCGATGAAGATAACCGGCAAATCCTCGTCAATTAAGGCGATAGGGCCGTGTTTCATTTCGGCGGCAGGATAACCCTCGGCGTGTACATACGAGATCTCCTTAAGCTTTAAAGCGCCCTCTAAGGCCACCGGGAAAGAGCTTCCTCTGCCCGGAACAATGCATTGTTGGCATCTTTGAAACGGGCGGCAATTTTTTCAACGCGATCGTTACATTTTAATGTTTCTTCAACCAGGGGCGGGTATGCCTTCAAGTTCAGTTAGATATTCTATGAGCTTGCTTTTGGTAATGGTACCACGTTGCTGCGCCAGGAAGAACGCCACAATGGTTAGAGCGGTAACCTGCCCGGTAAAAGCCTTGGTTGATGCCACACCAATTTCTGGTCCGGCGTGTGTATAAAGACCGGCATCTGTAAGGCGGGGGATGGATGCGCCAACTACGTTACAGATACCAAATATAGTTGCCCCGCGCTCTTTAGCGATTTCAAGCGCTGCCATCGTATCGGCCGTTTCGCCTGATTGCGATATGGCTATTACAATGTCTTTGTCGGTAATAATAGGGTTGCGATACCTGAATTCTGACGCATACTCAACCTCTACAGGTATGCGGGCATATTCTTCAATCAAATATTCGCCAACCAGGCCGGCATGCCATGAGGTACCGCAGGCTACAATAATTATACGATCTACGTTTTTAAGCTTTTCGGCATACTCGCCAATTCCACCTAACTGTACCTTTCCTTGCGACGGATAAATGCGGCCACGCAGGCAATCACGGATAGATCGCGCCTGCTCGTAGATCTCTTTCAACATGAAGTGGTCATACCCGCCTTTTTCAAGCGACTCCAGCTTCATATCTAACTCATGGATGTATGGTGTTTGTATGGTATTATCAATATTCTTAATCAGCAACTCATCGCGCTTAACAAAAGCAATCTCATTATCATTCAGGTAGATAACGTTTTTGGTGTACTCTACAATAGGTGTAGCATCTGATGCGATAAAGTATTCGCCTTTGCCAACGCCTATTACCATTGGGCTGCCTTTGCGGGCTGCAATCAGGGTATCAGGCTCATCGGCACTCATGATAACGATGGCGTAGGCGCCTATTACTTTTGTCAGGGTTATCCTAACCGCCTCTAAAAGGTCAAGGCCGGTTTCTTTTTGGATATCTTCTACCAGGTGTATTAAAACCTCAGTATCGGTATCACTTTTAAATACATGGCCCTTGGCTAACAGGGTTTCTTTAATGATCCCGTAGTTTTCAATGATGCCGTTATGTATAATGGTTAATTTCCTGTCGTTTGATGAGTGTGGGTGCGAGTTACGGTCGCTTGGGGCACCGTGGGTGGCCCAGCGGGTATGGCCCATGCCAACCGAGCCGGAAAGACTTACATCTTTAACAAAGTTTTCAAGATCACTAACTTTTCCGGCTTTTTTATAAACCTTAAGCTCTTTATCATAAAGGGCTATACCTGCGCTATCATAACCGCGGTACTCCAGCCGGTGTAACCCTTTAATAATTATTGGGTAGGCTTCTCTATAGCCTATGTAGCCTACAATTCCACACATAAATAAGTAAATTAGTAATTAGCAAAAATAATGTAGTGATCAGCAAAAATAATCAGGTATATGTTAATAACAAGAGCAACCCATAATTAATTTTCAATATTAATTATGGGTTGTCAGAAATGCTATTTAACTACTTTTGTATAGAAAAGATTAAGTTTTATACGATACGGCGAGGTTGTATCAAAGCCTACGGCCGGGGTCCGGCCATCTATCTCGGCAGTTGGGGCAATATTCGGTTGTTGTGTAAGTACTGAAGCGCCGATGTAGGTGCCATAATCCACGCTTTTGCCGCTTAAAAGGTCTTGTATATAAGCGGTAATTACAAAATGATATTGCTGTTGTTGTTTGTCATAGAAGCCCCCAGGACGGTTCGACCAAATGAGCGTACGTCGGTAGGCGAAGCATCCTGAACGGACTGGCGCTGTTTGGCAAGATCTAACTGGTATAACGACAACTTTGGTAATGGTGCAAACGGTACTGTCGAACCGGGCATTGGTGTAACAACAAGCTCCGCCCGGTTAATAACAACATCCCCACCTATAGTTTTAATAATGTTTTTAAGATAAGGGAAACTTATTTTAGTTCTTAACCCGCCAAGCCCTTGTATATAAAAGCTTTTTCGGCCGGTGGTTGTGTTGGCAAGTTCGGTTTGTACAGCTGCAGAGCGGGTGTGTTTTACCTCGATAGCATGTGTTACGCTTGGCAAAACTAATACACCGGTATCAATAACAGTTCCATCACTGTGTTTATAATAGATCTGTACAGAAGCGGCAGAGTCAAGCGCGAACATTACGGTACCACCCGGGCCGGTTTGATTTTGATCAAGCGTTACATACAAGCCCTTTACATTGTTTTTAAATACAAGGTTTGAGTTAAGCTGATCTTTTGTTGCGTTGTAAAGAATTTTATTAATAAAAGCAGTGCTGATAGGTATTCTTAATTGCGGCGAAACTTTTACAAGCGTATCGGGCTTGTTGGCAATAGGAGTTATTATTTGTACACTATCGCTTGTTTTTGCTACGAAAGATTTACTGCCCAGTAGGGTTGACTTATCTACGCTCCAGGTTTTGGTATTATAATACAACTGAGAAAGCACGCGCTCCTTAAGCTGGTATACGTTTGCTTTGTACCTTGAGGTAAGCGAGTCGCCATAAAAACTATTACGTGCGTATTTGATAACCAGCAAAGCCGAATCGACGGTTATTGTTCCTGTAGGGATACTATAAGAAGTCAAGCCCGGCAAATTAAGGTCCATAGCCGGTTGGATTCGGTTATGCCAAAAACAGGGTCCTTGAAATAAGACAGCGCGCTATGCGCCGGGCATTGGTTTGTACACTGTCTTCGGGCACTGTATTGATAACAATGGTAGAAGTGTCTATAAGGCTGCCATTTACCCGGTTTGAATTTACTACACCCAAACCAATAGTATCCTGGTTCTTACAACTGTTCAAAATAAAAAGACTTATCAACAGCGTTAATAAGTCTAATCTATAAAATTTCATATATCGATCTCTCAAAGCTTATACAACGTTCGCCAATTCCTCACTGGCAATTTCGTCGTAAAAATTGTAATAATTTTCGAAATCTGCAGTCGAATTAAATTCTAACACCGATTTTTGGCTGTTTTTAACATTATTTAACACATCCTCATCAATGTTTTCACTTCCTAATACTATGGCGTCGCTATAATGAATGGCCCCTTCGTATAAGGCTGTATTTGTACCGTTTTTATAAACATCGGTATGCTTTTCGGTCATGTCGCCCATAACGGCTTTATGCGCAAATTCAGCGCCCATATCGCCTTTAAAATCATTCTCATAAATAGAGTAAACCACTTTTGAGTTTTTAAAAGTAGGATCGTCTTTATAAGTTGTTTTTAAATAAGCCGGTACCAATGCGCTCATCCAGCCGTGGCAGTGTATTACGTCAGGCGCCCAGCCTAATTTCTTAACCGTTTCTAATGCCCCTTTGCAAAAGAAGATCATACGCTCATCGTTATCAGCGTAAAATTTGCCGTCCTTATCCTCAAACACATGCTTGCGTTGGAAATACTCTTCATTATCTAAAAAATATACCTGCATGCGTGCTGCCGGGATAGATGCAACTTTTATGATCAGCGGATTATCGTTATCATTAATGATAATGTTCATGCCCGATAACCTGATCACTTCATGAAGTCTGTTCCTGCGCTCATTAATATTTCCAAAACGCGGCATAAGGATACGGATCTCGTAACCTTTTTCCTGCATAGCCTGCGGAAGCTGGCGTGTTATTTCAGAAATTTTAGAGAGTTCAAGGAAAGGTGACATTTCATGAGTTATAAACAAAAGCTTAGATTTACCCATCTCCAAATCAGAATTTAAATTTTGTAACACCTCAAAAAATTTGAGTGTGCAAATATACACATTATATATGAAGTATCAATCAATTATGCAAGTAGTTTTGGTAATTTTGTATCAATTGTGCAACTTCGCCCACTTTTTGTAAGCTATAATATTGAAAAACTTTACTAAAAAAGTACAACTGCAGCAACACCTTGAAAGCCTTAGAGGCGGTGGTGCTGTTATTGGCTTTGTACCTACTATGGGAGCTTTACACGCCGGGCACCTGTCATTAATAAAACAGGCCCAGCAGCAATGCGACATAGTAGTGTGCAGTATTTTTGTTAACCCCACCCAGTTTAACGACCCAAAGGACCTGGGAGATCTATCCCCGCCCGATACAGGATGATATTGCCAAATTAACACAGGCTGGCTGCGATGTGCTTTTTAATCCCGATGTTACCGAAATGTATGCCGATAATGAAAAATGGCATTTAGCTATAGGCGAGCTGGAGGGTTTACTGGAAGGGGAATTTCGGCCGGGCCATTACCGGGGCGTTACACAAGTGGTGTTTAAATTGTTTGATATTGTAAAACCCCACCCGGCATTCTTTGGACAAAAAGATTATCAGCAGGTATTGGTGATAACCCAAATGGTTAAACTGTTAAATATGCCGGTTAAATTGGTGATGTGCCCTATAGAGCGTGAGGCAGATGGCCCGGCCATGAGTTCGCGCAATATCCATTTAACAGCCGATGACAGGCAACACGCGCTTATCCTTTCAAAAACATTAAACAACGTAAAGGTTAATTTTGATAGTAACCATATTGAGCAATTAATACAAGATGCACAGGCTGCTATTAATAACGAGCCGGGTGTAAAGTTGGGCTATTTTGAAATTGTTGATGGCGATACCCTGCATCCGGCCAACAAAAATACCAAGAATGTTGTAGCACTTGTAGCCGCAACAGTTGGTAAAACAAGGTTGATTGATAATGTGATTATACGTTAGCCTATAGTTGATAGACTATAGATGATGGCCATTATGCTACAACATTTTACAAACCATGGACCATGGACTATTGACTATGGACTAAAAATAACACTAACTTTGCATCATGATTATTGAAGTATTAAAATCAAAGCTTCACCGCGTTAAAGTAACACAGGCCGAATTAAACTATGTTGGCAGTATTACTATTGATGAAGATTTGATGGATGCGGCAAATATTATTGCCAATGAGAAAGTGCAGATTGTAAATAATAACAACGGATCGCGTTTTGAGACCTATGTTATTAAGGGGGAACGGGGCAGTGGTACCGTATGCTTAAACGGCGCGGCCGCGCGGCTGGTGCAGGTGGGCGATATTGTGATCATTGTATCCTACGCTTATATGGAGATGGATGAGGCGCGTACCTATGAGCCTATTTTGGTTTTCCCGGATACGGATAATAAGCTGTTGAAGTAAAAATTCTGCAGACCCCTGCAATTATCTTCCTGCCAAAACGTTAACGATATGTTAAATATTTACGGATAAAGGTTTTATTCAATATTTTAGCACTTGGCCATGTGCCACTATTTATAGATCATAAAATATAAAAAACAGATGAAAAGATTTTTACTTGTGGCCCTTAGTGCGGCTGTATTGTTAGCATCATCGTGTGTAAAACAAAAGAGGCACCTACCGGCGATGCTCATATACGGTTTGTAAACGCGGTTGTGGGTTCGCCATCGCAGGATGTATATATTAACAACGTATTGGTAAGCAGCGGTAAAATACCTTATGGTGCCTACACATCCTATATTACATATCAGGCCGGTATCAGCCAAATAGTATTTGTTGATGGAATTACACACATAAGCCAGGCCTCTGAAGATTATGGGTCGGATATTGGCGATTATGCAACTTTTTATTTTTACGGCAATATGCAGGGCGGCTTATCAGCAGGGGGTATAAAAGATAACATGACCCCACCGGCTACCGGCAAAGCAAGGGTTAGGTTTATTAACCTTGATTATAACTTAACAAACGCAATGGTTATGACGGTTGTGGGCGGCAGCAACCTGTTTACTTCATTACAATTTTCTACAGCATCTACTTATTATGAGGTTGACCCGGGAACTAAATTTCAAGCATCAGCAACAGGAGTAACTACCTCGCCGGTTATGGATTTTAACCTGCAGGCCGGTAAAATCTATACCATTTGGTTAAGCGGCGCTTCGGCAACCGAAATTTACGGTAACGCTATCCTTCAAAACTAATACTATATATAGCCATTTTACAGATAGTTGTCGCCATGGCTGCAACTATCTGTAAACTTTGACAAATGCCTGTATGTTTTTTTAAAAAAGAACAAAAAGTAGCTATATAAATTCTATCTTTGCACCCCGACGCTGAGGTCGGGATTCCTGCTATCAGCGCATAGTATCCAGTCCATAGTTGATAGTCATAATCCATAGTCATTTGATGTTGGTTGAGGCTTAAGACTAAGGACTTAAGACTCAAGACTTAAAAAACTATGCCCAAAGACACCTCCATTAAACACATCCTTATTATCGGTTCCGGTCCTATTATTATTGGCCAGGCCTGCGAGTTTGATTATGCCGGCTCACAAGCTTCGTTATCATTAAAAGACGAAGGCATTACGGTATCTATTATCAACAGTAATCCGGCAACGATTATGACGGATAATGTAATTGCCGATAATGTGTACCTGCTGCCGCTTGAACCCGAAAGTATTGAAAAGATACTGCAGGAACAAAAAATTGATGCTGTATTGCCTACCATGGGCGGCCAAACTGCGCTTAACCTTTGCATTAGCTGTGCCGAGCGTGGTATTTGGGAAAAATACGGTGTTAAAATTGTTGGTGTTGATTTAGACGCGATAGAAAAAACCGAGAACCGCGAAGCATTTCGCCAGTTAATGGTTGATATTGGTGTGGGTGTGGCTACTTCAAAAATAGCCAACTCTTTCCTTGAAGGTAAAGAAGCCGCGCAGGAAATTGGTTTCCCGCTGGTTATCCGCCCAAGCTATACTTTAGGAGGTAAAGGCGCAGGCTTTGTACACAAAAAAGAAGATTTTGACGCAGCGCTAAGCCGTGGCCTGCAGGCATCGCCAACCCACGAGGTACTGGTAGAGCAGGCTGTTTTAGGCTGGAAAGAATACGAGCTGGAGTTGCTGCGCGACAGCAACGACAACGTGATCATTATCTGCTCGATAGAGAACTTTGACCCGATGGGTATCCATACCGGCGACTCGATAACCGTAGCCCCGGCCATGACCCTGAGCGACCGCTGCTACCAGAAATGCGTAACCAGGCCATAAAAATGATGCGCGCCATTGGTAATTTCGCTGGTGGTTGTAACGTGCAATTCTCTGTTAACCCGGCCGATGAAAAATTATAGCTATCGAGATCAACCCGCGTGTATCCCGCTCATCAGCATTAGCATCAAAAGCAACAGGTTACCCTATTGCCAAAATTGCTGCGAAATTAGCTATAGGTTATAACCTTGACGAAATAGAGAACCAGATCACCAAAACAACTTCAGCTTATTTTGAGCCGACGCTGGACTACGTGATAGTTAAGATCCCACGCTGGAACTTTGATAAATTTAAAGGCGCTAACCGCGAGTTGGGCTTACAAATGAAATCAGTAGGCGAAGTTATGGGGATTGGCCGCAGCTTTATTGAGGCATTGCAAAAAGCTTGTCAGAGCCTTGAGATAGGCCGCGCAGGTTTAGGTGCAGATGGTAAGCAAAGCCGCAACCTCGACGAAATTATGCATAGCCCGGAACACCCAAGCTGGGACAGGTTGTTCCATATTTATGATGCCATGAGTTTAGGTGTGCCAATGGAGTCTATCCGCAAGGCAACTAAGATAGACCGCTGGTTCCTGAACCAGATCCGTGATATCGTTAACCTGGAGACTGAATTGCGCCGCTACTCGGTAGGTAACATCCCTCCTGATTTCTTGTACACCTTGAAACAAAAAGGATTCTCTGATGCGCAGATAGCTTACATCCTGCACAATAACACAACCGAGGAGGATGTTTACCAGCGCCGTAAAGAACTTGGTATTAAGCGTGTTTACAAAATGGTTGATACCTGCGCCGCCGAGTTCCCTGCAAAAACGCCTTATTACTATTCAACTTACGAGGGCGAGAATGAATCTATCTCGTCTGACAGAAAAAAGATAGTTGTATTAGGCTCGGGCCCTAACCGTATTGGCCAGGGTATTGAGTTTGATTATAGCTGTGTACACGGGTTATTAGCCGCAAAAGAAGCCGGTTTTGAAGCCATCATGGTTAACTGTAACCCCGAGACGGTATCAACCGACTTTAACATGGCTGATAAGTTATACTTCGAGCCGGTATTCTGGGAGCATGTGCGCGAGATCATCGAACTGGAAAAACCAGTTGGGGTCATCGTTCAGTTAGGTGGCCAAACAGCCTTAAAAATGGCCCAAAAATGCACGAGCATGGCATCAAGATTATTGGTACATCGTTTGATGACATGGACATTGCCGAGGACCGCGGCCGTTTCTCTGATCTGTTGAAAGACCTTGATATCCCATACCCTAAATATGGCGTTGCCGAAAGTGCCGAAGAGGCAATTGAAGTTGCGCACCACGTAGGCTATCCGGTATTGGTACGCCCAAGCTATGTATTAGGCGGCCGTGGGGAATGAGCATTGTAATTAATGACGAGGACCTGGAGAAAGCGGTTGTTGGCTTACTGAAAAATTTGCCGGGCAACCGTGTGTTGATTGATCACTTCCTTGACCGTGCATCCGAAGCGGAATCTGACTCTATCAGCGATGGTGACGATGTGCATATAGTTGGTTTAATGGAACACATCGAGCCTGCCGGTATCCACTCGGGCGACTCATATGCGGTATTGCCACCATTCGATCTTTCTGACACTGTTATAGCAAAAATGGAAGAATACACCGCTAAAATTGCGAAAGCATTAAATGTGCGCGGTTTATTAAATATCCAGTTTGCTATTAAAAATGAAGATGTTTATGTGATTGAGGCCAACCCGCGTGCATCGCGTACGGTACCATTCATCGCTAAAGCATATGATGTGCCTTATATCAATATAGCTGCTAAAGTTATGCTGGGCGCTAATAAACTGAAAGACTTTACCATTGTACGCAAGCCAAAAGGTTATGCTATAAAAGAGCCGGTATTCTCTTACGATAAGTTCCCCGAAGTTGAAAAACAACTGGGCCCCGAAATGAAATCAACCGGTGAGGCCATCCGCTTTATCCCAGATTTGCAGGACCCATACTTCAGGCATTTGTACAAAGAGAAATCAATGTATTTAAGTAAATAAGTATGGCAAGCGGTCAATCTCTTAACGCATCTAACCCTAACAGAATATTAGAGCTGGACGCGTTAAGAGGCATTGCCGCATTGTTGGTGGTAGCCTTTCATTTTAATATACCATTAAGAGATAAGCTTTCTCTTCAATGGGGTGTAACCGGGGTAGATTTGTTTTTCATGATAAGTGGTTTTGTAATACTGCTAACACTGAAAAACACAAAAACTGGAAAATTTTCCTGATTAACCGGTTCTCGCGACTGTACCCTACCTATTGGGCCTGTGTAACCATCACGGCTGTTTTTCTTTTTCTTTTTGGCGATATTATTAAATCAAAGCTGGTTATACTTTACTTGAGTAATATGACCATGTTGCAATATTACCTGTTGCAGCCCCATCTGGACGAAGCTTATTGGACCATGACAGTTGAACTGTTATTTTATGTGTATATGCTTTTTATTTTTTTGATAAAAAAATTAGATGATATAGAACGGATTTCTGTAAGATTATTATTTTTTGTATTTGTTTATGGTTTATTAGCCCTTTATCCAAAAGCACACTCTCTATATAATGGGTTGTCTTACATCCCCCTTATCAATCATTTTCCATTATTTTGCTCCGGAATAATTTTTTACAATATCAAATTCACAGCTGCTACCAAACGGCGATATTTTTATTTGTTGGTTTGCTTTATTGCGCAGGTTTTTGTGTTTAAGACCGGAGGAAAGAGCCGGTTTTTTATAAATGTTTATGAATACGCGTTTATACTGTCAATATACTTCGGCTTGCTTTATTTATTTGCTGTGAACAAACTTAAGTTTATAGTAAACCGTGTAACCGTTTTTTTGGGGAACCTATCGTTTAGCCTTTATTTAATACACCAAACAATTGGAGCAGCTGTCATCTCTTTTTTACAACAATATATTAATTGGACGTTAGCTTTTGGGGTTACGCTGTTGCTTGTGATCTTATTAGCCTATCTTATTAATAGGTTAGTTGAAGTGCCGGCTACAAAATATTTGCGTAAAAAACTGCACTCAAATCATACACAAATACCAGCTGCAGTTACCCTATAAATACTTATTGATCCACCATTAAACCCCTAACCTCAAAAGTTAACCTGCGCCTGGGGTCGGTTTTAACTGTATGTTGCTTCTTGCCCCGCACCGTATCACCCGCAAAATGCTGCAGGTCGTCGGCTATAAATTGTTTTTGGGCCACGCCTTCAACAAATACTATTTTACCGGTTAAGGCCGCGGGTAGCTTGATGTTGTAATTTTTAAAATGCGCGGCGATGATCTTGCCTTTGCCGGCATCCAGCTCAAACCAGCCGCCCTTAGGTTTGGTTACTTTTATAATACGCCCGCGAATCGTGGTGCTGATGCGTACTTTCTTATCCATAAATGCCTCAATGCGCCAGGCAGGTATTACCTGGTGGTATCAGGCTTTGCGCCATAAACCATACCATGGGGCAGGGGTGTATGTTGTGCGGCGGCAGTTAGCGAGATATAAAGACAAAGCAGCAATAAACGGTATTTCATATTAACTGAACAAGAAATTACAAACTTGGTTTTATGCGGCACACTAATGGGGACGGTTAAGCCGTTTTAACACCGCCATTATGTTAATAATTGTTAAAAACAGGTCTGCTATGCTCATCTTGTACATAATTAACCCATGAATAAATTATATTTAAAAATTATATAATAAGCTATCTTTGCAGCCGCATTAAATACCATGCGGCCTGAATGGAAACGGCGGGACGAACGAATAAATTTGAAATAATATACCAGCATGAAAAAATCGCTACAAGGCACTTTTTAATTATACTTTTTATTACGACTATGGCAGCTATAACCGGCTGTAACAAAAGAATGATCAAACGGTACCAATACCTGTGCCTATAATTAACCCTATAATTACAAACGTAACAGCTACTACAGCCACTGTGGGCGGCCGTTTAGGATCATCCAGCCTGGTTACCGAAGACGGGATCTGCTTTAGCCCAAGCAATCCAACCCCTACCGTAAATGATATATTTATTAGCGATACCCTTGCCGCGCGCTGGGAAAATACCCTAACCGGCCTAAGTCCAAATACTACTTATTATGTAAGGGCATACGCCAAAAGTAGTTTAGGTGTTGGTTACAGCGATGTTTTAACATTTAAAACCAATGCTACAGCAGCTGTGCCAACCGGCACGGTAACCACTTTTGCGGGTAGCACGGCCGGTACATCAGGTTATGCAGAAGGCACCGGAACAAATGCTTTGTTTGATGGCCCGCAAAGCATCGCGTTTAACGCTGCCACAGGCAAATTGTATGTTACAGAATCATTTAATAATAGCATCCGGACGATTACTACTACCGGTGCTACAAGTGTAGTATCAAAGGCGGTTATTGGATATGCAGACGGCAACTTAGCTGCCGCGCAGTTTTATGGACCCAAAGGCTTATCGTTTGACGCGGCCGGAAACGCGTACCTTGCCGACCTTGGTAATAACGTTATCCGCAAAATTGCGACAACAGGCGCAGTAACTACTTTAGCCGGTAATACCATTGCCGGCTTTATTGAGGGCGCTGCTACTAAGGCAGAGTTTTATAACCCAAGCGCTACAGCTGTTGATGCATCAGGAAATGTTTATGTTGCAGATAGAAGTAAAATCTTATCCGCAAAATTACAACTGCAGGTGTGGTGAGCACATTGGCAGGATACAAGGCCACAGGCGGGTATTCGCAAACAACCGTACCGGGATACTACGACGGCGACCCGGGAACAGCCTTGTTTAATAATCCGGTAGCTTTAACTATGGATGCTACAGGCAATATTTATGTAGCCGATTATAAAAACAATGCTATCCGTAAAGTTACCCCGGCGGGTGTGGTTTCAACCTATGCCGGTGGCATATACTTTCCGGCAATGTTAGGTAACCCTACAGGTGTTGTATTGGATGCCCGGGGCAATATGTTTATATCAGAAGCCAGTGGCCGTATTATCGAAATAACAGCCAACAAAGTATTATATGTATTGGCCGGGGCGGCAAAAAGCAGCGGCTATGTAAATGGTGTTGGTGCCGCCGCACGTTTCAACAATCCGCAATCATTAACGCTTGACGGGCAAGGTAATTTATACGTGGCTGATTTTAACAATAACGTTATCCGTAAAATTACCATAGCGGTTCAATAAATATCGAATCCGCATTAAAACAAAAGAGCCGTGTTGTAATAACACGGCTCTTTCGTTTTAACAGCATGTCATTTCGAAGCGTAGCGAGAAATCTTAAACGTTTAGCTATAGTCCGCTTATTTAAGATTTTTTTCGCTACGCTCAAGAGAGAAGTTCCCACTCGTTCCCCGTTTCGAAATGACATTGCTGTTGTGTTATTATCACCCAAACAACAGCTCAAAAACCTCCTCAATATTAGCTACCATTTTTATATCGATGGTATAACGCGACAAGTCCATGCGTTTTTTGTCCCGGGCCGCCGATGGCATATTGTATTTGGAGATATAAATTTGCTCGAAGCCTAATTTCTGCGCTTCGGCAATGCGTTGCTCCACCCGGTTAACCGCTCGGATCTCGCCGGATAAACCGATCTCGCCCGCGAAACAGGTTTTTGTTGGGATAGGAATATTTTGATAGGATGAGATAATGGCGGCAGCCAGCCCCGTCTATCGCCGGGTCCTCCACCTTTATGCCGCCGGTAATGTTCAGGAAAACATCCTGCGCGCCCAGTTTAAATCCGCAGCGCTTCTCTAACACGGCAAGCAGCATGCTCATTCGTTTGGCGTCAAAGCCATTTGCGTTGCGCTGGGGCGTTCCATATACCGATGTGCTTACCAATGCCTGGGTTTCTATCAGCATCGGTCTCATGCCCTCTAAAGTGGCTGATATGGTTATGCCACTCAATGGTTCATCGCGTTGCGATAATAAAATTTCTGAGGGATTAGACACCTCGCGCAAGCCCTCGCCCAGCATCTCATAGATCCCCAGCTCTGATGCCGAACCGAACCTGTTCTTCACCGTGCGTAATATGCGGTAAACATGGTGCCTGTCGCCCTCAAACTGTAAAACGGTATCAACCATATGCTCCAGTATTTTAGGGCCGGCTATCATGCCGTCTTTAGTAATATGGCCGATCAGGAATACCGGCGTGGCGCTTTCTTTGGCAAAACGCAAAAGCTCGGCGGTACACTCGCGCACCTGCGATACACTGCCCGGCGTGGATTCTATATGTGATGAATGAAGTGTCTGGATCGAGTCGACCACCACCAGGTCGGGCTCCAGCTCTTCAATCTGCTTAAATATGTTTTGGGTTGATGTTTCGGTTAAAATAAAGCATCCTTTATTGAGTTCGGAATGCGGAGCGTTGATTGCGGAGTTTAAATTTTTACTTCCGACTTCGGCATTTCGATTTCCGACTTCCAAAAGCCTTTCCGCCCGCATCTTGATCTGCTTCTCGCTTTCCTCGCCCGATATATAAAGGACTTTGAGATTTGGCATATTCAGCGCCAGTTGCAGCATCAGGGTTGATTTACCAATACCCGGCTCGCCGCCAATCAGTACCAATGAGCCGGCGACTATGCCGCCACCCAGTACACGGTTAAATTCTTTATCGGGTGTTAACAGGCGGTCCTCTTCACGGAAAGTGATCTCGCTAACTCAACCGGTTTATTGGCCCGTTGCTGCGTGGTGCTGCTGCTTACCTTCCGTGGGTACAGCTTTGTTATCCTTTTCAATAACCTCCTCAACAAAAGTGTTCCATTGCTGGCACGATGGGCATTTACCCAGCCACTTTGCCGACTCGAACCCACAGCTTTGACAGAAATACGCGATCTTAGATTTAGCCAATTTGATTTACGATTTTAGAATTAAGATTTACGATTAAGCAAATGTGCGGATTTAATATATAACGGCAAAGCGTTTTGCTAAATTAATTAGCAAAACGCTGCCATAAATTAAATAAAGCCTAAAACAATTATTCGCTCCTCAAACTCTTTACCGGGTTGGCTATCGCTGCTTTTATTGCCTTAAAGCTTATGGTTGCTAACGCGATGATGATGGAAGCCATACCACCAGCCGCAAACAGCCACAGGCTAATATTGATGCGATAAACGTAGGCTTGCAGCCATTGGTGCATGTAATACCAGGCAATGGGGGCGGCAATGGCAAAAGCGATGGCAATAAGCGCCATAAATTCTTTTGAAAACAGGTAAACAATATTGGCCACACTTGCGCCAAGTACTTTACGGATGCCTACTTCTTTTACCCGCTGCACCGCCATAAATGAGGCTAAGCCATACAAACCAAGGCAACTGAGGAATATCGCGATGGTAGCAAAAATCTTATATAGTTGGGCCAGCTGGTTTTCCTGTTTATAAAAGCTGGCAATCTTTTCATCTAAAAACTGGTAATCGTAAACCAGACACGGAAATGTTTGCTCCCATAATTTTTTGACGGACAGCATGGTAGCAGCCATGTTTGTGGTAGAGAGTTTTATGGACGCCTGGCGGTACATAGTGCTGTTTGTCGCTATAAGTAAAGGCGCCAGATTATTGCGTAATGACCGGTCATTAAAATCCTTCAGCACGCCGACAACCGGGCATTTTATCAGGCCGTCCATTATACTTACTTCTTTGTTTAAAATATCTTCCGGCCGTTTCAATCCTAAGCTTTTCACAAAGGCTTCGTTCACCAGAAACTCTTTTGTCCAACCGGATGGCTGCAAATTTTTGCCGGCTACCAATTGTAACTTATACGTTGGCACATAGTCATGATCTGCGAATTTAACAATAGCCTCAAAACCTGCTTCTTTTAACGCATTGTCAAACTTGAGCGAGGTAAACCTATTATTATCATCTTCAAGTGGCGAGTTAGAACTAAAGGTTACCGCCAGTGCCCCTTTTAATAACAACTGCTGCTTTAAATAATCCGTCATTTTGCCGCCGGTACTGTCCGGGCGGAAAGGAACATTGACGATCGCATCTTTATCAAAACCCAACGGCCGATTCATAAAATACTTCATCTGCTGTACAATGATGAGTGTCCCGATGATTAGCGCTTGTGCGATGATAAATTGAAATACCACCAGCCCTCTTCTTAATGAAATCCCATTTTCGTTAACGGTTAGTTTACTCTTTAAAGCATTAACGGGATTAAAACGCGATAAAACAATAGAAGGATAAAAACCGGCAAGTGCGGTTACAACGATAGTTACCGCTAAAAGGAATAAAATAATTGCAGGATTAGTGAATATATTAAATGACAGAGAAAGCTCTAAAAGTTGATTAATGTAGGGCAATGCAATTAAGGAAATAACTGTGGCAAACAGTACGGCACACGTAACTATCAAAAATGTCTCCACAATAAATTGGATCTGTAATTGTGATTTACTGCTTCCCAAAACTTTTCGCACCCCAACCTCTTTTGCGCGATTAACCGCCCGGGCTGTAGATAGGTTGATAAAGTTTACACAGGCAATTAATAGGATGAATGCCGCAATAAGCCACAACACATTAAGCAATTTATGACTGATTGTTTTGTTACTGTAATTGCCGGCTTCTGCATCATAATGTACAGCTGTTAATGGCTGTAAAATATGGCTGTCTTTATTATCCGGGGCAGTACTTTTCGTGAGTACGTTCTTAGCTGTTTATTCAGGTTATCAACAGCAACATTAGGGGCAGCAAAACATAACAACCAAAATCGGCTGATGTTCCTTTCCAACCAAAGTTGCTGAAATCCATATTGTTTATCACCGGTAAAATTTGTTCCCCGGCAATCACCAGTTTTAGGCGGAAGTCTGTATTTGCGGGTATGGTTGCCGGATGCCCGATACTTTTAATGCCATCGGCGGAAACTGGAACAATGCTGCCCCCATACTATAATATCCTGTCAGCTTAATGGTTTTACCCATTGCTTTTGTCCAGTCACCAAAATACGTTTCCGCAATTTCTTTAGTAAGTAATACATTATTTGGATCTTTTAACGAGGCATACGACCCGACAAGCAGCGGGAACTTAAAAATATTGAAGAATGACGGCTCTGTATAAAACACACCACTTTGCTCTTTAAAATTCTTTACCGGGATTCCGTTAGCATCAACTACCTGTAATTCATCATTATGGCTTGCATAAATCTGGGCCACTTGTTCCAGCTGCG
>NZ_JABFCR010000012.1:0-43513 GCF_013087555.1 Mucilaginibacter humi | reverse complement strand
CGCCTGCCGACACATGATGATGGCAAAGCCTGGGCCGATCCCTATTACAGCAGCTTTTATGAAACATCGGGTATGTTTAACCGTGTACCATCAAACAACAAGCTGATGGACCCGCAGCTGTCCAATTTTTTTGGTGAGGCTTTACCTTTCCTGAAAAGAGGGGTGCCGGTTGATATTGTGCATATCGAGAATGTAGGTTATGCAAAAGCTTTGGCAGATACAAAGATCCTGTTGATGAGTTACTCGAACATGAAACCACCAACCGAAGCAGCCCACCAACAGCTGGCTAAATGGGTTAAAAATGGCGGTATCATCGTTTATTCAGGCCGTGATGATGACCCTTTTCAAACCGTACAGGAATGGTGGAACCAGGGCAGCAAAAAATACAAATGCCCTGCCGACGACCTGTTTGCCAAACTGGGATTACCTGCAAATCCAAAAGCCGGAACTTATACCGCGGGCAAAGGCAAGATCTGCATCATCCGCCGCGACCCTAAAGAGTTTGTTATGGAAAGCGACCGCGACGACGAGCTGCGTAGTAAAGTAGAAAGTTTGTACGCACAACTTACCAAACAAAAAGTGCAGTATAAAAACAGCCTGTATTTAAACCGCGGTCCGTACGAGATCGTATCTGTATTAGACGAAAACGTAAGCAAAGCGCCTTACACTATCAAAGGCAAACTGATAGACCTGTACGACCCAACGCTTCCCATCATCAGCCAAAAACAAATAAACCCCGGCGAGCAGGGCTATTTTTATAATGTAGACAAAGCACCCAACCCACAAACCCCGCAGGTATTGGCCACAGCTGCACGGGCCTATGATGAGCAGGTGGGTAAAAACTCCTACTCGTTTGTAGCTAAAAGTCCGCTCAATACTACCAATGCAATGCGGGTATTGCTGCCGGCACAGCCTAAAAAGGTTACGGTAACCGATGCCAGTGGTAAAACTATTGAAGCTAAGCAGCAATGGGATGCAGGTAGTAAGACGATATTGCTTGGTTTTGAAAATAGCCCGGATGGGGTGAAGGTTAGGTTAGAGTGGTAGAAGGTTAAAAAAATATAAAATACATGAATCAAGGAGATCAGTTTCTTTGGAAATGCAGAGAGAATTATTTTAAAGGCATAACGCCTGCGAATCCGGTTTTTTACGACACCGAAGATTATAATTATTTGATAAAAATTGGAAAAATGTTTATTGAAAATGGACAACCGAAAGAGTTTTCATATTTCTTGAGGGAGAGTCAATATTTTGTTTCATTATGGGCTGCACATATCCTTCTGGAGTGCGAGGTTAGTGATAAGAAAATTAAGCATGAGTGTATTGAAACTATTATGGAGTACGCAAATCATCCTATAAATGAAAAGATAGCTTTTGAAGAAAAACATTGGCTTGATTTGAACAAGTCAAAAATTTCCTGAACAGTCAAGAAAACTATATCGGTATGAACAAGTCATATAATAAAACTTCCCCCAATAATAGCATGGTGAATTTCCCGTCCCATCAGGGTCTCTTGAAAAAGACCCTGAGGAGCAGTGTGCCGGGGATGTACTTTGGCTAATCTCCTCTTGCATACAATTCGTCATACATTGTAACTTTTGAATCGGTAACAGTACCTGCCATGTGAAGTTTACCGTTTTCTATGGTTAGTCTATAATCCACTTTCATGGTTTCAAATCCCTTGTAGGATGCAAACTGCATCGATACCGGTATTTGCCATCTATGAGGGTGTAGTGCCCTCCGGCAACCGAAATTGCTAATTTTTTGTTGTCATAGTCCGGAATCTTCGCTTCACCAATTACAACACAAGTAGTAGGGGTAATTATTAAACGTTGGAATACATTAGTACTGTCGCCCAAAAAGATTTGGCCATTATCATACGTGATTTTTTGTGAGACGAGTTTCCATGTTCCTATATGGTCTGTATTGAGGGTTTTTGCCGCACCTTGTTTAAGCGGTTTTGAAGCTTTCTTTTGTGATTGTGCAACTACTGTTGTTGAGATAAGAATACAAAGTAGAATAGACAGCATTAATTTTGATTTCATAAAAGGTTTATTTGGTTAAGTAAATATAATTAATATTCTATAGGATACATTTATACCTGCCGCTGTCCGAGGTTTATAACTTCGGGCGACTATGTACGATTGAGCAATCGTTTGCGTATAAAATCAGTTACGTAAGCCGGCTATTCATAAAAAATTCGCAGCTTTAGCACCAAATAACCAATTAAACTAAATAACCATGATCATCAGTAAACGCGGCATACTGCCGGCTTTAATAGCACTATTCTTTGCTGCAACGGCTGTTGCACAGGTAAAGTCTGACGGGCATTACCGTAAGGAAATGAAAGCCTTGCAAGCGGTTATTCAAACCAACTTTTATGACAAGGCATCAGGCGAATACTTTGTGGTGGTTGATTCGGCCGAGCGCGAGCGTAAGAACGGCTACCTAAGGCAGTATACTTACTTATGGTCATACTGCGCCATGTACCGTGCGGCAAACGAAATAGAAAAGCTGGAGCCAAAAGCTAACCTGATGGCGCCTATGTTGAAGCTGATGTACGCTTATTACAACCCTGCTCCGCCGCATGGTGGTTTTACCGATTACATCATGAAGCTACAACCCGGCGAGCGTTACTATGATGATAACGAATGGATAGGCATAACCGCACTTGACGCCTACACCCGCACCAAAAAGAAAGCAGACTTTGACCTCGGGTAAGGATATGTACGACTTCATCATGACCGGCTACGACCAGGTTTTGGGTGGCGGTATCTACTGGAAAGAAGGCGACCTGAGTTCAAAAATACCTGCTCAAACGGACCGGGCGCACTGTTGGCCCTGCAAATGTACCAGGCTACCAAAAACAAAGCGTACCTTGATACAGCCATCAAGATTATAAAATGGACAGATGCTAAACTGCAAACCCCGGAGAAGCTGTATTGGGATAATATTCGTACCAAAGACGGCCGGGTTAACAAAGGCATACTGTCATATAATACCGGTACCCCGTTAGAGGCGTACGTTTATTTGTATGAGATAACCAAAGACAAGAAATACCTTGACGAAGCCAACGCTATTGCCGACGCGTCGCTTAAATTCTTTTACGGCGGCGAGAAGTTTAGGGATGATTACTGGTTCAACGCTGTGTTGTTAAGAGGCTACCAGCACCTGTTAAAGTTTAATAAAGACACTAAATACATCATGGGCTTTAAAAAATGCCCGGACGGTACCATAACGGCCGATAAAAACGAAAAAGGCCTGTATACCAGCAAGGATAGAAGGGGCAACATCAAAGTTAAAAACCTGGTTGATCATGGCGGACTGCTGGAGATACTGGCGCGCTATGCATGGTTAGAGACTAAGTATAATTTAAAAGGATAGATCAAAGCCGGCTGCCAAAGCCGGTTTTTTTATATTATTTGATCAGGTGCAACTCTGTATCCAACACCCTGGTTTCAAACTCGGTTATAGGGTATTTACTTTCTATCAGTTTTAAAAGCATTTCAACGGCTATCTGTCCCATCTCGAACGATTTTTGTTTCACGTAGGATAGGGAAGGCTGTAACAGGTCAACCACATCTGAGTTGGAGAAACCCGCTATAGCGATCTCTTTAGTATCGAAATTTAAATTCTTAAGCGCTCTTATGCAGGATATGCTGATGCGGTCGCTGCTGATGAAGATGGCATCGGGTTTATCATTTGCCAGCAGGTCTTTCACCGCGTCTTCAACTTCCTGGTAATCGTTACCGCCCTTACTGCAATTGCGGATCAGCTCGGTCCTGAAGGGAATATGGTAATCAACCAGTGCTTTCATATAGCCGGCCAAACGTTCGTTGGTTATGGATAACTGCGGCGCGTTTGATAACAAGGCTATCTTTTTACGCCCCGCTTTAATCAGCGATTCGGTTGCTTTATAAGCGCCGCCAAAATTATCCGATGTTACCTTAAATGTATTGATTTCATCAATTATGCGGTCGAAAAAAACAATAGGCAATCCATCTTCATGCAAGGTTTTCAGAAAGCTATAATCAGAGGTCCCGGCCGACATGGAGATCAGTAAGCCATCAACCGACCGTTGCGCCAGGTGATTAACATTGATCAGTTCCCGCTCAGATGAATCATGTGTTTGAGTGATAATAGTATGATAGCCCCGCTCATAAGCTATCGACTCAATACCGGCTATCGCCTGCGAAAAAAGCTGTTGGCCAACTTGGGTACCACAATACCAATGGAATAGCTACGCCTGTTTTTAAGGCTCAGCGCTATGGGGTTTGATTTGTAGTTAACCTGTTTGGCATAATCCATCACCAGTTTCTTGGTTTCGGTGCTTATTTCATAACCATCGCGCAATGCCCGCGACACCGTAGAGGGCGAAAGTTTAAGCGCTAATGCGATATCTTTTATGGTAGCCGGTTTATACATTTTTTGGCCGAATGGTTAACTAAGACAATTATACGGTTTATTAAAAACACTTTAACTATCAGGTTTAAATCGGCAACGATTGCATAAAAAATAGTTTATTAATTACCCGGTTAAACGCGTTTTTTAAATGATTTATGCCAAAATCTCTCAATATTTAGTTAATAAGTATTACTTTGTATGGAGTTTATCTGCTTTCTTTGCTATAACCAATAATAAACCAACTATACCTCATTATGTCGAAAAATAGATACCTGTTCCCATTAATTTTGGTGACTTCCTTGTTTTTTCTGTGGGCATTCCTGCATAACATTAACCCCATACTTATTCCCCATTTAAAAAAGCTTGCCAGTTAACAGATACCCAATCATCATTTATTGATTCGGCGGTTTACCCGGGATATTTTTTAATAGCTGTTCCGGCTGGTTTATTCGTTCATAAGTACAGTTACAAAAGTGGTATTATAGTAGGCTTAATATTATATGCTATTGGGGCATTGTTGTTTATTCCCGCGGCAAACGCGCATAGCTATACGTTCTTTTTGGTGGCGTTATTTATTATTGCCAGCGGGGCAACTTTTTAGAGACAATTGCTAATCCATATATAACCCTGTTGGGCGATAAAGAAACATCGGCACAACGCCTAAACTTTGCACAATCATTTAACGGTGTAGGCGCGTTTGTAGCGCCAATTATTGGCGGACAGGTTATCCTGTCAGGCATTGAGCATACTCCGGCCGAACTGAAAAATATGTTGCCAGACCAATTGGCAGCCTATCTGCAATCAGAAGCAAATACTGTAAAAATTCCTTACCCGGTAATTGGTGGCCTGGTTATTTTATTGATCCTGTTATTTGTTTTCACTAAACTTCCTGACGTTAAAGAGGACGATAGCGCGGTTGACAGCCACGCACCCGGCACAGAGTTTTCTGCAGCCGTATTAAAACACAAACACGTAGGCTGGGCCGTTGCAGCACAGTTTTTTTATGTTGGCGCACAGGTGGGTGTTGGTAGTTTCTTTATCCGTTATTCAAAATTTGTGGCAGATATTGCCGAGAAAGAAGCAGCCTTTTTATGGGGAACAATAGCCATGGTTGGTTTTATGGTTGGCCGTTTTGCCGGAACTTTCTTTATGCGGTATATTGACGCGGCGCGTTTGTTAAGTATCTATTCGGCTATCAGCATATTATTATTAGTTGTGGCTTTAACTACCAAAGGCAGTGTTGCTTTATACGCGGTTATGGCAGTGCCTTTCTTTATGTCTATCATGTTCCCAACTATATTTGCTTTAGGCATTAAAGGTTTGGGCGAGGAAACAAAAATTGCCTCATCATTCCCGGTTATGGCAATTATTGGTGGTGGTGTAGCACCGTTATTTATGGGTTTGATATCTGATAAAACAGGTAGTATCCAAATGGCTTATATCGTTCCATTGTTGTGTTTCGTGGTAGTGTTATACTATGGTTTAAAGGGACATAAGGTTATAAAAAAGCAGTTTAACTATGGCAAGATATTGTTTAGCATTAGACCTTGTTGACGACCCGCAACTAATTGCGGAGTACGAAAAGTACCACGAGAAGATCTGGCCGGAGATCCACGATAGTATTACGGGTGGCGGTATAACCGATATGGAGATCTACCGTTTCGGTAACCGGCTGTTTATGATCATGGAAACCGGCGCTGATTTTAGCTTCGATAAAAAAGGAGCTATGGATGCTGCCAATCCAAAAGTCCAGAATGGGAACAGCTGATGTGGAAATACCAGCAAGCTATCCCCGGTGCCAAGCTCGGCGAGAAATGGGTTTTAATGAATAAAATTTTTAGTCTGAAGTAAATACAATGTTTAGTTTAAAAGGAAAATCGGTAGTAATAACCGGTGGTGGCAGCGGGATAGGAAAAGCGATATCCGTACTATTTGGCACACAGGGCGCCTTTGTGCATATCATCGAACTAAATGCCGATGCAGCTAATGAAACCGTAGACCAGATAGTAAATAATGGCGGCAAAGCCATTAGCTATAGCTGTAACGTAAGCGATCAGCAACAAATAGTGAAAACCTACAACGAAATAGGTGTAATTGATATCCTGGTTAACAATGCCGGCATAGCTCATATTGGTGTTGCCGATACGACCAGCGAAGAAGATTTTACCCGCATATTTAATGTGAACGTAAAAGGCGTTTATAATTCACTTTTTGCTGCAATCCCGCTGATGAAACAAAAAGGCGGCGGTGTTATTTTAAATATGGCATCCATAGCCGCGGTGGTGGGTATTACCAGTAGGTTTGCTTATTCCATGAGTAAAGGCGCGGTTGCTGCCATGACGCTATCCGTAGCGCGCGATTATATGGCAGATAACATTCGTTGTAACAGCATATCCCCGGCAAGGGTACACACCCCGTTTGTGGATGGTTTTATAGCCAAAAACTATGCAGGGCAAGAGGAAGAAATGTTTGAGAAGCTATCAAAAAGCCAACCGATAGGCCGCATGGGTAAGCCGGAAGAAGTGGCTTCGCTGGCGCTGTATTTATGCAGCGATGAGGCTGGTTTTGTAACCGGCTGCGATTATTTACTGGATGGGGGATTTGTGAAATTGAATAATTAATGTCACCCCCGCCTGCTTCAAAGGAGAGGGAGTTGAATGAAATGATAATATAATACCATACATAAGTAAAACATAATTATTAATCCTGCATGAAGTCCTTCACCTTTGTACGAAGGACTCCTCCAAAAAGAGAGGGAGGTATACAGGAAAATAAACAGAATTAAATATAAATCCCTGCATCGAAGTTCCTCTCTTTTGAGAGGGATTTAGGGTGGGACGAAAACACAACTACAATGAAACTAATAAGATGGGGAAACCCGGGCGCAGAAAAAACAGGGGTAATTATTAACGGTACCAATTACGATACATCCGCCTTTGGCGAAGACTATAACGAACAGTTTTTTGAGACTGACGGATTAGCACGACTTGAAAAATTCCTAAGTGCTAACGAAGGCAAACTGCCAAAAGTGGCCGATAGCGAACGTTTGGGCAGCCCGTTTGCAAGGCCGTCAAAGATCCTGTGTATCGGGTTAAATTTTGCCGATCATGCTAAAGAAAGCGGTGCCACGCCACCTGCCGAGCCGGTGCTGTTCATGAAATCGACCACTGCTTTGGTTGGCCCTAATGATGATGTTGTCATTCCGCAGGATTCTGTTAAAACCGATTGGGAGGTTGAGCTGGCTGTGGTTATCGGCAAAAAAGCAAGCTATGTTAGCAAGGCTGAGGCCTTGGATTATGTTGCCGGCTATGTTTTACATAACGATGTGTCGGAACGCGAGTTTCAGTTGGAGCGCGGCGGTACCGGGACAAAGGCAAAGGCTGCGATACGTTTGCGCCAATGGGCCCGTTTATGGCAACTCCTGATGAACTGGGCGATATCAACAACCTGCGCCTTTGGCTAAAAGTAAACGGCCAGCTAATGCAGAATGGCAATACCAGCAATTTTATATTTGATGTGCCTACTGTTATAAGCTACGTAAGTAAATTCATGACGCTGTTACCCGGCGATATCATATCAACCGGTACGCCTGCGGGTGTTGGGTTGGGCTTTAAGCCACCTGTTTATTTAAAACCCGGCGATGTTATGGAGTTAGGTATTGATGGCTTGGGTGAGCAAAAACAAGTGTTAAAAGCATATGCCAAGAATTGATTCGCATCAACACTTTTGGAACTACGACCCGGTAGCACACAGCTGGATCAATGATGATATGGAGATCATCCGGCAGGATTTTTTGCCGGCAGATCTTGAGCCCATATTACACGAATACGGCTTTAACGGCTGTATTGCCGTACAGGCGGATCAAACCGAAACCGAAAATCATTTCCTGTTAGAGCAGGCTATGAACAATGACTTTGTTAAAGGTGTAGTAGGTTGGGTTGATTTTAAATCAGCAAACGTTGAAGACAGGTTGGCTTACTATAAGCAGTTTGATAAACTAAAAGGCTTCCGCCATATTTTGCAGGGCGAAGCCGATAGGGCCTATATGTTAAATGCTGATTTTAAAAACGGCATAGCTAAGTTGAAGCAGTTTGGCTATACCTATGATATCTTGATCTATACCGATCAGTTAGGTTTTACAAACGAGTTCGCGGCGGCATTTCCTGATCAACCTTTTGTGATAGATCATTTAGCAAAGCCAGATATAAAAAGTGGCGATATCGATCAATGGGCAAAGGATATGCAAGCCATCGCCCAAAATCAAAATGTGAGCTGCAAAGTATCAGGCATGGTTACCGAAGCCGACTGGAAGAAATGGAAATACGAAGATTTTGTGCCTTATATGGATGTGGTGTTTGAGGCATTTGGTACGGACAGGGTAATGTACGGGTCGGACTGGCCGGTATGCCGCGTTGCGGCAACTTATGGCGAGATGTTGAGTATCCCTGAAACCTACTTAGCTAAATTATCTGCTACAGAACAAAGTAAATTTTGGGGTGATAACGCGGCAAAGTTTTATGGATTGTAACAACAAACAATTTTGTCGGAGGCTCAACGCGGCTGTCATCCTGGGCCCGTCGAAGGATAGCGGGCAAAGGCCTTTTCGCACGACTCTTCGACGCGCTCAGAGTGACAGCGCTCTTTAATAATAACCAATTATAAAAATAGTATATCATGGATCTGCAGTTAAGAAATAAAGTAATAATAGTAACCGGCGGTGCCAAAGGTATTGGCGAGGGCATTGTAAAAGTATTGGCTAACGAGGGCGCTATCCCGGTGATAGTGGGCCGCAGTGCCGAAGATAATTTAAAGGTGGTTGATGAACTGGCGTCGCATGGATTTGAGTCGTTCCGGTAGTTGCCGAACTGACCAACCCTGATGATTGTAAGAAAGCCGTAGAAGCCGTTGTAGCCAAATTTGGCCGCATCGAAGGCCTGATTAACAACGCCGGGGTTAATGATGGCGTAGGACTTGAAAAAGGCAATTACGACGATTTTGTACGAAGCCTGCACCGCAACGTAACTCATTATTACCTGATGGCGCAAAACGCGTTGCCAGAACTAAAAAAAATCTAAAGGAAATATTGTAAATATTGGTTCGAAGGTGGCCGAGACAGGGCAGGGCAATACATCGGCTTACGCTGCTGCCAATGGTGGCCGTAACGCGCTTACCCGCGAATGGGCTGTGGAGCTTTTACCTTACGGAATAAGGGTAAATGCTGTGATTGTAGCCGAGTGCTGGACACCGCTTTATGAAGCCTATATAGCCGGCATGCCAAATCCTGAAGAAAAACTAAAAGACATTGTAAAAAATATCCCGCTTGAACACCGCATGACGACGGCCGAAGAGATTGCCAATATGGTGGTGTTCCTGTTATCATCAGCATCAAGCCATACAACCGGTCAGTTAATTCATGTAGATGGCGGCTATACGCATTTGGATAGGGTGATACAGTAGTTGTTGCGGTTGTAATTATTTATAGCATTTTTGTAGTACCAATTATTCCTGCAAAAAATGTACAGATACATAACTTCGACATTTATCGCGTTAACTTTATGGTTAGGTTTAGCCAATGCACAAACAAAACCTAATCCCGCATCATCAATAGCTATCTGCGTTTATGGTGGAACATCCGCAGGCGTTATTGCCGCGTATACGGCTGCTAAAATGAATAAGAGCGTTGTACTGATCGAACCTGGCAACCGCCTTGGCGGCCTGTCAACGGGGGATTAGGTTATACTGATATCGGCAATAAATATGTGGTTACAGGTTTGGCGCGCGATTTTTACCGCCGCATAGGCCAACACTACGGCAGATTTGAACAATGGACGTTTGAGCCTAAAGTTGCAGAGGCTATTTTCCTTGATTATATCAAGCGGGGTAACGTCAAGGTGATCTATAACACCGGTTACGAAAAGTAATAAAGACAGGTAAACACATTACGGCCATCGAGTTAGAGAATTCCTTAAACCCATCGTCAAAAACACAAACCATAGCGGCCAGCCAGTTTATTGATTGTACGTACGAGGGCGACCTGATGGCGAAGGCAGGCGTAAGCTATACCACCGGCCGCGAAGCAAACAGCGTTTATAACGAAACAGTTAATGGCGTGCAAATCAGGGAAGGGCACCAGTTTCCGGATGGAATCGACCCTTATAAAATTCCGGGTAAGCCGGAAAGCGGCTTGCTTTGGGGGATAAGCCCTAAAACGATGGCGCCAATTGGCAGCGGCGATAAAAAGATCCAGTCGTATAATTTCAGGTTATGTTTAACTAATGATCCGGCCAATAAGGTTGAAATAACCCGGCCTGAAGGTTACGACTCTACCCATTACGAATTATTGTTAAGATATCTTGCTGCCAAACCCGCAAAGGATTGGAGCACGTTCCTGAAGCCGGATATGATGCCAAATCATAAAACGGATATCAATAACAACGGTCCGTTTAGTACGGATATGATAGGCATGAACTATGCTTACCCCGATGGCGATTACGCGACCCGCGCGGCCATAACTAAGGCGCACGAAGTTTATACCAAAGGTTTTCTTTACTTTATTGGTCATGATCCGCGCATGCCTGAGCACCTGCGTAACCAGATGCTGAAATGGGGATACCCTAAAGACGAATATACCAACAACGGCAACTTCAGCCCGCAAATGTATGTACGCGAAGCCGGAGAATGGTTGGTGCCTACGTAATGACCGAGGCCAATTGCCTGCGCAAAGAAGTGGTTGAAGATGGCGTAGGCATGGGCGCTTATAACATGGACAGCCACAACGCCGAACGTATTGTGTTAAACGGTATGGTAAAAAATGAGGGCGATGTGCAATTGCGTGGTATTAGTCCGTACCCGGTGGCTTACCGTTCTATCATCCCTAAAAAAGCGGAGTGCGATAACTTATTGGTTCCCGTTTGTTTATCGGCCAGCCATATGGCTTACGGGTCTATACGGATGGAGCCGGTGTTTATGGTGTTAGCTCAATCGGCAGCGGTAGCGGCCAGCCAGGCTATTGATAAAAAGACCGGTGTGCAGCAAGTAGATATTAAACAACTGCAGGCCGAACTGAAAAATAACCCTTTAGTTGACCACAGCACTGCCGAAATATTGGTTGATAATGATGATGCCGAACATATAACCAAAACAGGCCCATGGCGACGCGAAACCGCCGGCGGTTATGGCCCGTCGTTTTACCCGGATACGGCTAAGTCTACCCCATCAGCAATTAAGTTCACCCCGGAAGTTAAACATGCCGGTAAGTACCATGTTTACATTTATATTCCAAAAGTATCCCGTGCCTCACTGCTGACGCAGATCCAGATCTCAGACGGGCAAAACGTCATCACCAAAACCATAAATAAAAACGATGTACAGGTAGTTGGCCAAACGCAGGGTGAATGGGTGTCATTAGGTGTGAACCAATTTCCTGCAGGAAAAAATGCCTATGTACAGGTAACCAACAAAGGGGCTGATGGTGCAATTGTAGCTGATGCTGTTTTGCTCGTTGCCGAAAATTGATAACTGTTAGTAAGTTATTTTACCATCACTATTGCTAATTAGGTTTATTATATGAATATTTGGTGTAATAAACCAAAATGAAACCCCAGTTACTAAAAGTTACCAGCGAAATTGTACACTCGTTTAATGCGCGGCGTGATATGTCGCCAAATGTTAATAACCGTTGGCATTATCATCCTGAGCTGGAATTGGTATACTTTCACCGCGGATCGGGTACGCAGTTTGTAGGCGATAATATTAAGATCTTCGGCCCCGGCGATATGGTACTTGTTGGCAAGAACCTGCCGCATTACTGGAAGTATGATGAAGCGGAATTAGAATCGGACGGCTCACAACCCTTCGCCACCGTAATGCATTTTTACGATAACTTCTTAGGTGACAGCTTTCTTAACCTGCCTGAAAACAAAACCATAAAAGCCACGCTTGACAGCGCCACCCGCGGTCTGCAAATTCTTGGTCCTGCCAAAAAGAAGATAGCTGCCTACATGCAGGAAATCCTGACCACCGAGGGCCCCCGCCGTATATTACTGTTACTGGAAACCCTGCTTGCCATAAGTGAGTGCCCCGAAAAGAAAGTGCTGGCATCGTTAGGGTTCCGCCAAAATTTTGAGGAGGCTGATAAGGACCGTATCAACTCGATCTGCGAATACTCGTTCGCTAACTTTAAAAGCAAGATCCTATTAGAAGAAATTGCAGGGATAGCCAATCTTAGCCCCAACTCTTTCTGCCGCTATTTTAAGCTTAAGACGCAAAAAACATACTCGCAATTTATCAACGAGATCCGCATAGGCCATGCCTGTAAATTGCTGATAGAAGATAGTGTAAACGTTAAACAGATCTGTTACGAGAGCGGGTTTAACAACTTCTCCAGCTTCCACTCCGCATTTAAAAGTGTAACCGGCAAAACCCCGCTGGGTTATCAAAGTAAGTTCCCGGTAAATAATAACGGAGCAAAACAAAGCATAGCAGGCTAATAACTGTATTTAACTTGTATAAACAAGATGTTTAAAACGTTTCCCGTTTTGAAATGGAAAAATTGTGATTTTTTTCTTTACTTCATGTTAAATTCCAATATTGGAGGCTGATAACCAACTATCCGGGCTTTAAACCACCCCGTAAACTATTATACCAATTATTAAAACCTGCTAAACAATGAAAAAGTTAACCCTTAGTCTTGCCTGCTTTTTGCTTATTTTTAAATGCTTTGGGCAGCAAAACGAAAAATTTAACGGCCTTGACATGAACCTTGGTACATTATCAAGATTATCAGATGCCAAAACCCGATCTATCAGCCCTGAAAACTTTACCGGTGAAAAGGTAAAGGCGGCATGGCCGATCCGGTAAAAGATAAAGGCAAACGTAACGTTGCCAATGCCACCAATGCCGCACGAGATCTGGGTATAGGCTGGAAGGTTAACCCATATATTTTAATTAACGCCGGCGAAACCATCACTATTGCCGAAATGACCGGCCCCGGTGCTGTACAACATATCTGGATGACACCTACGGGTAACTGGCGCTTATCCATCCTGCGTTTTTATTGGGACGACGAAACCGAACCCTCTATTGAATGCCCTGTCGGTGCTTTCTTCGGTATGGGTTGGAACGCTTATTCGCCGTTAAATTCATTACCTGTAACGGTTAACCCGGGCAGCGCATTTAACTGCTATTGGAAAATGCCTTTCCGCAAAAAATGTCGTATCACCATGCAAAATCTGGATGACAGACAAATGAGCCTTTATTACCGGGTTGACTATACTTTAACCAAAGTTGGCGCCGACGAGGGCTACCTGCATGCACAATTCCGTAAATCAAAACATGGTGATAGCGGTCTTTATACTATAGTTGACGGTATAAAAGGTAAGGGCCAATATGTAGGCACTTATATGGGGCTTGATGTAAATAACAACGGCTGGTGGGGCGAAGGCGAGATAAAATTCTTTATGGATGGCGATACCGATTTTGCTACTATAGTTGGTACAGGTACCGAGGATTATTTCTGCGGATCATATGATTTTGATACACGTAAAAAGAATGCGGCCGGTGTAGAAGAAGTTAATTATACCGAGTTCTCCACGCCATACACCGGGATGCCACAGGTAATAAAAGGCGATGGCCATTACCAGATACGGCAGCGCTTTGGCATGTACAGGTGGCATATCCAGGACCCTATCCGTTTTGATAAGGACCTGAAAGTTACCATCCGAGATTTGGGCTGGAAATCGGGCGGAAGGTACCGGCACAGCACTCAGACATCATATCCGTAGCATTTTGGTACCAGGACGGTGCTCATACACCTTATCCAAAATTACCGGCCAAAGACGATTTAGAGATCAATTAACTGTCTTTATGAAAGATCAATCGGGACGGCGTGTATTTCTCAGGAATATCGGGGTTGGGGGTGTGGCTGCATTTTTACCTGTTGGAAGCGTAAAAGCGTTTAACAGGAAGGAGGCGGAAGTTGGGACTGAGAGTAAAGTTGCCGATACAGGTAAGCGCAAGTACAATGCGCCTTATACCGGTAAGTACAACAACCGGGTAGCTTTCCCTATAGGTGGCATAGGCGCGGGTATGTTTTGTTTGGAGGGTACCGGCGCTATCTCGCACATGTCAGTACGTCACAACCCCGAGATGTTTCATGAACCTGCCATGTTTGCTGCTATCAGCATAAAAGGTATAAAAACGGGGCTAAAGTTTTAGAGAGTAAAGTGCCGGCACGGAAAAAGTTTGGACAGCACGATTCAGCCCTTGGTGGGCCGGGTGCTACCCGGGGCCTACCGCGTTTTGAAACTGCTGATTTTTCGGCACGTTTCCCTTTCGCTGATATCACCTTGAAGGACAAGGACGTGCCTTTAGCTATACAGATCAAAGGCTGGAGCCCATTTATCCCTACGGATGAAGATAACTCCAGTTTACCGGTTGGCGGCTTAGAATATCATTTTAAGAACAACAGTACAAAGACAGAAGAATGTGTTTTCTCTTATAGCAGCCGGCATTTTTTAAATCAACCGGCTACAAAAACACAGTTAAAGCAATTAAGAACGGTTTTGTTATTTCTGTTGATGGTACTGAAGCCGATCCGCAGAAACAAGCCGATTTTGCCATATATACTGACGATGATGCTACAGTGGTAGATCATTGTTGGTTTAGGGGTGGCTGGTTCGATGGGTTGACCATGGCATGGAAAACAATCCAGATGCCGGGGTGAAAAGTACCCCCCGGTTGCAGATGCGCAGGGTGCGTCCTTATTTGTTCCGTTTACCCTGAAGCCGGGGCAGGAAAAAACAGTTAGATTGATGATGGCCTGGTATGTACCCAATACCAAGATGCACCCGGGCGATCTTGATCCATCCGAAAAGGAAAGGGTTGATAAAGATCCGCTCTTAAAATATCATAAGCCCCGGTACAGTAGCAGGTTTAAAAACATAGCAGAGGTTGCAGCTTATTGGGATGGTAATTATACCGATCTGCGAAAGAAAACCAAACTATTTACCGATTCGTTTTATAAAAGCACACTACCTACCGAAGTTGTGGAGGCGGTAGCGGCTAATCTCACTATATTAAAATCACCCACAGTATTGCGTCAGTATGATGGCCGGTTTTGGTGTTGGGAAGGTTGTGGCGATTACTTCGGCAGCTGTCATGGCTCATGTACGCACGTTTGGAACTACGCACAGGCGGTATCGCATTTGTTCCCAAATTTAGAGCGCAGCTTACGCGATACCGAATTTAATGAAAGTCAAAATGCCGACGGACACCAGATGTTTCGCTCTAATTTGCCAATTACGCGGGTAGTGCACAATTTCCATGCAGCGTCTGACGGCCAGTTGGGCGGCATCATGAAAGTGTACCGCGAGTGGCGCGTTAGTGGCGATAACGAATGGTTAAAAAGTATCTACCCCAAAGTGCAAGCCAGTTTAGATTACTGTATCAAAACCTCGGGATCCGACAGGCACCGGTGTTATACAGGAGCCGCATCATAATACCTACGATATCGAATTTTGGGGGCCTACGGGTTTTGCCACCAGTTTTTACCCGGGTGCATTAAATTCGTTAATAACTATGGGTAAGTATTTGGGTAAGGATATGCAGCGATATGAAACGCTATATTCCAAAGGTCGTTCCTATATGGAAAACAACCTCTACAACGGCCAGTACTTTATGCAGAAAATTAAATGGAAAGGCCTGCAAGCCCCCGATCCGACTAAAGTACAATCGTTCGGATTGCAATATACGCCTGAAGCATTGGCCTTATTAGAGAAAGAAGGGCCAAAATACCAGTATGGTACGGGTGTGCTATCAGATGGCGTAATGGGTGGCTGGCTATCGCGGATGTGTGGTTTGCCTGATCCGTTTGATGCCGCTAAAATCAGGAATCATTTAAAAGCTGTTCATCAGCATAATTTTAAAACCAACCTGCACGAACATTCTAACCCGCAACGACCAACGTTTGCCATAGGTAATGAGGCTGGTTTATTGCTATGCTCATGGCCGCAGGGCGGCATGCTGTCGCTGCCATTTGTTTACAGTAACGAGGTTTGGACAGGGATAGAGTACCGGGTAGCATCGCACCTGATGTTAATGGGCGAGGTGCAAAAAGGGCTGGACATTGTACGCGCTTGCCGCGACAGGTATGATGGTGAGGTACGTAACCCGTTTAACGAATACGAATGCGGCCACTGGTATGCCCGCGCAATGGCGAGTTATGGAATGTTGGAAGGGCTAACCGGCGTACGTTATGATGCGGTAAGCAAAGAACTGCATATAGATTCGAAGGTTGGCGATTTTACCAGCTTTCTGTCTACCGCAAGCGGATTTGGAACCGTGACGCTTAAAGCAGGTCTGCCGTCGTTAAATATTGCATACGGTACTATCCCGGTTAATAAAGTGATCGTTTCGGGGGCGATAAAGAAATTGGGTTAACATCCGCAAACTACTTATGGAAATTACAGGAAAACAAATTATAGGCTACACAAAGGCCGACAGTAATGCCGGTTCATTCACATCAGGCCAACACACGTTTGAAGAAGCATCGGCAGCTAATGTCGATCAGGCTGCGAAGAAAGCTACCTCAGCATTCAAAGCTTATAAACTATTACCAACGGCAGACCGGATTAAGTTTTTAGAGGCTATCGCGACAGAGATCAATAACATCCGCGAGGTGCTGATAGAAAGTGGTATGCAGGAAACCCATTTACCGCAGGCCCGGTTGAATGGCGAGATAGACCGCACCGTTAATCAAATAAAACTATTTGCCGATTTGCTAAAAGAGGGCTCATGGGTAAACGCCATAATTGATACCGCGAAGCCCGACAGGCAGCCATTACCTAAACCCCATATTTGCCAGATGGCGAGGCCGCTGGGCGTTACAGCAGTATTTGGCGCAAGCAATTTTCCGTTCGCGTTTTCTGTTGCCGGTGGCGATACTATTTCGGCCCTTGCAGCTGGATGCCCGGTTATTTTCAAGGCGCATTTCGGCCACCCGGTAACATCAGAGCTGGTGGCCAACTGCATTGTAGAGGCGGCAAGGAAAACCGGAATGCCTGATGGAGTTTTCTCCCTGATCCATGGAAAAACCACCGAATCGGGCAAGGCATTGGTAACGCATCCGTTAGTTAAAGCTGTTGGCTTTACCGGCTCATTAGCAGGTGGCAGGGCGTTGTTTGATTTGGCTGCCAAACGCGATGAACCTATTCCAGTATATGCCGAAATGGGCAGTGTAAACCCTGTGTTTTTATTGCCCGGCAAACTAAAGGAGGATTCAATAGGCCTTGCTAAGGCATTAGTTACCTCAAATACAATGGGTGTCGGCCAGTTTTGTACTAACCCGGGTATTGTGCTGCTGATAAAAGGTACGGAAACCGAACACTTTTTATCTCAATACAGCTTATCGTTAGCCGAGGCCACTGGTGGCTCGATGCTTACGGATGCTATTTTTAATTCGTATTGTAAGGGTATTACCAGTTGTCAGACCATCCGGCGTTAAAGTCGATTGGTGTTGGTGTTAATGGGGATGAAGGTAAAGCTGTTCCGCAGGCATTTACCATATCAGGTGCAGACTTTTTAAAAGATGAAGCTTTGTTCGAGGAACATTTTGGTCCGGTAGCGATACATGTAATTGCCGAAGATGTTGCTGAACTATTAAAAATTGCCGAACAGATCCCCGGGCAATTAACCACCAGTATCTGGGCGAATAAAGCTGATGTGGCTGAGTTCGGCGGCTTATTTAATATCCTGGAAGAAAAAGCCGGGCGGTTAATGATAAACAATATGCCAACAGGGGTAGAAGTTACGCACGCTATGCTGCATGGCGGCCCGTACCCGGCAACAACAGACAGCCGTTCCACATCGGTTGGCTCGCAGGCTATATACAGGTATACAAGGCCTGTTTGTTTCCAGAATTTCCCGCAAGAGCTATTACCACCCGAATTGCAAAATGATAACCCGCTGCAAATTTGGCGCAAAGTGGATGGTGAATTATCTAAAGATAAAATTGCTTAATCAATGAAGCTATATAAAACAATAAAGGGCGTTTTTTTACAGGATGAGGCTTCGGTTTATAAACTTAACCAGCAATGGGATGAGGTGATAAACCGGGACGGATTGTATAACTATCTATTAACCCAAACTAAAACCGCCGAACAAATTACCGGCGATACCGGCAGGATGAATTGCAGCCGCCTATTGCAAACCGGGAAGTTTGGGCGGCAGGTGTTACTTACCTGCAAAGCCGGGACGCACGGGTAGAAGAGTCGCAAACTTCGGGCGGGTCCGACCTTTACAAAAGGGTGTATGATGCCGAGCGGCCGGAAATTTTTTTAAGTCGGCACCTGGCGCGTGGTTGGCCATGGGCAGGAGGTTGCTATTCGTAAAGATTCCGCCGGAACGTGCCCGAACCTGAGTTAACGCTTTTTATCAACTCGAAAGGAAGTATTCAGGGTTATACCATTGGTAATGATATGAGTTCGCGCAGCATTGAAGGCGAAAATGCCCTTTATCTGCCACAGGCGAAAACTTATGATAAGAGCGCGGCTATTGGTCCATGTTTGTATGTTATTGACGCGCCGATAAGTCAGGAAACCAATATCAGCATAGCCATAAAACGCGGAGAGAAAGCGCTTTACGAGGGTACAACTCCTTTGTCCAGAATGAAACGATCGTTAGATGAATTGGCTGGGTTCCTGTTTCGCGAACTAAGTTTTCCATACGGATGCTACCTGATGACGGGTACCTGCCTGGTTCCGCCAAACGATTTTACGTTAGAACCCGGCGATGTTGTTGAAATTGCTATTGATGGGATAGGAACTTTGACCAACACCGTTGCTTACAATTGATTAAGTAATAACCAATATAAACCTAAATATGAGCCATAAATTGAAATTAATACAGGCAGTAATTGGTATTGCTGCAATGATATCATCCTGCCAGATGCAGGGGAAAAAGGATGCAGGAACCGCTGATTCGGCAACTTATGCAAAAGGTACTTATGGGTACGATCTTGATTTCCTAAAGAAGAACGACAGCGTATTGGTATTAAAAAATGAAGATGGGCTGGCGCAAATCATTGTATCGGCAAAATACCGTGGTAAGGTTTTTACATCTACGGCTGATGGTTTAAAAGGACGCAGCTTTGGCTGGATCAATTATAAAACGTTTGCTGCGGACACTGATTCGCACATGAATGCTTATGGCAGCGAGGATCGCTTGTGGTTAGGGCCTGAGGGTGGCAAATTCTCATTATTTTTTAAGCCCGGCACAAAAATGGAGTTCCCGTATTGGCATACCCCAAAAGCATTTGATACCGAGGCGTGGAAGGTGGTTTCGTCGGATACTAAAAAGGTATCGTTAACAAAAGATATGGACCTGATTAACTATGCCGGTACGCAACTTAAAATTAAAGTAGACCGCGATATAGCCATTTTAGACAATGCTACAATTGAAAACGACCTTGGTGTTAAGCTAGCACCCGAAACTAAAGCAGTGGGCTTTAAAACTGATAATAGCCTTACTAATGCCGGTACTATCGAGTGGACACAAAACACCGGCGCGCCTTGCATGTGGAACCCGGATATGTTTACGCCATCGCCAAAGGTGGTGATCATAATTCCGTATAATAATGCAAAGACAGCTAAGATCGCTACTACCGATTACTTCGGCCAGATACCCGCCGATAGGATCAGCTATAAAAACAATGTATTGTATTTTAAGGCTGATGGTAAATCGCGCGGTAAACTGGGTATTACCCCAAAACGTGCCATGCCGGTAATTGGCAGTTATGATGCTGAGAACAATGTGCTTACCATTGCCAAATTTGATATTGATAATAACGGCCTGTACCTGAACCAGGAATGGCGCACCGATCGCGAGCCACTAAGCGGCGATGCGGTAAACTCCTACAACGACGGGCCTTTAGCAAATGGCAGCCAGATGGGGCCGTTTTACGAAATTGAAAGTGTATCGCCGGCCGCGTTTTTAAAACCGGGCGGTAAGCTGCAGCATCAGCATAAAGTATTCCACTTTACAGGAGATAAGGCAGCGTTGAACAGTATTGCCCAAAAGGTATTAGGTGTTTCGTTAGCTGATGTGGAAGGAGTGTTTAAATAATTAATTGATCTTAACAATAATGGCAGACGAAGCCGGTACCTGTATAATGCAGTTGCCGGCTTTTTTGTTTTTAGCGGTGTCCATTTTCCTTGCCATTGTTCGCTGTTACTGATAGCGGAACCACCTAATGTTACGCCTGTTAGTGCGGTAACGTCATTGCCCGCTGCGTTAAGGGACATAGTTGCTATCCTATTACCGGCGCGTAATGCTTTGATAGTAACCTTTGCATCTTTTGCGCCCTCGCCATAGGACTTATTAATAATGGTGATGTATAAGGCGTTGGCAGCTCTTACTGCATAAGCTGTTAAGTTTATTCCTTCGGGATTGGTAACAATAACAGGCTGTACGGTACCATGCCCGCCTATATTAAATGCTTTTATCCCGTAGCCAATAGGGTAGGTATTGAAACTACCATCAGCGTCTTTATATATTGGCGCGTTTTTGACCCACTGTTTATTATGGAAATTTACACCTGAGGCATTATGTGCCGCCCACCAATGCATATAATCTAAAGCAAACAAAGCAGCCGCAAAACTATTACTGCCGCCCGCAACATCACCACTAAAACTATTTGATTCTGTTATCCGATAGTCAAAACCGGCTTTTAGTACAGGAATAATATCTGCCTCATACAAAGCCGGGAAATTGGCGTTAGCCATATTTGGCGACAACATTTTTTCTACCAGGCTTTCAACGCTATTACCCGGTGCGTCCTGTGCCGCATAATTATGAAGCGAGGCATAATTTATCAGTTTCGACCCTTTTTCATCATCAGCAAAATTTACCGTCCACGACTTATTATTATAATTAGTGTTTTTTGCACCAGCAACCGGGTAATTACTGCCGGTTTCGGGCCCGGTAAAGGTTGCAGCCGGCACAGAATCCAGTATGGCTTTTTGAAACCGTTTCCATTTTTTGTAATAGGATGGATAATCTGTTATTTCGGGATCGGTTTGATGGTATGAACGCCAATCGGGTTCATTGCCAATGGAGAAGCAATCTATATACGAAGCATACTTACTCCAGATATATTTGGCTATACCTGCATTTACAATGGCATTGCCATTAAGCAAACGGAAAGAGTAAAGTACTTTAACACCAGCAGCTTTTACGAAGCCAAAAAAATGATCGATATCTGTCTTCGTAGGCTCAATAGTTTTAATATCAACTGAGCCGCCACCTACGCGCAGGTGTTTAATGCCCATTTCTTTAAATAGCGTTAAAACCTGCTTATTACCGGCATCAAAAAATATCCCTTTACACCTGCGTTGCCAATGCGTTCGCTGCCGGTTTCAAAACTTAAACCTGTAAAGTCGTTAGGTATTTGTGGGCCTTTTTGTTTCAGATCGATAGTTATAGTAACAACGCCAGGTTGTTGTTGGGCATGTATATTAGTTGGCGACATCAAGAAAATTATCGCCCCAAAAAATGTTAATACGCGGGTATAGTAAGAGTGATTTTTCAAGCTATAAATAATTGGTAAAGTAAATTTATATCATCCGCACTCAATTAAGCACAGGTCGCTCAATTGTTACATCTTTTATTTTTTTGCCCGACTTAAAACTAATTTAATATATAAAAGATATTTTTACCTTGATAATCAATTAATCAAACATGAGCAACAGACGTAATTTTATAAAAACAGGAGTTATAGGCGCAGTGAGCCTTAATTTATTGCCGGCTATCAATTCGTTCGCTAACGAAGCCCGGCCCGTAAGACATGCTAACGCCGAAAAATTTAAATTACGTTTTGCTATAGCGTCTGATGGGCATTATGCACAGCCCGATACAGATTCGGATAAGTTTTATGGTGACCGGTTAAATGGTTAAATAAAGAGCATGCCGATAATCATTTAGATATGGTAATTATCAACGGCGACCGGTACATAACCGCCCTGATCTGCTTAAAAAAGTAAAGGAAACCTACCTTGATAAACTTCCTGCGCCATATTATACGATACCAGGCAATCACGATTTTGCTGACGCTGCCGTATGGAAAGGTGTGTTTGGCTATGAGGATAAACATGTGGTTGATAAAGGTGATATCGGTTTTGTATTTGCCAATACGGCCGACACCAAAGGCGGCTATGTATGCCCTGATTATAATTTCATGAAGGCATCGTTAGATGCCTATAAAGATAAAAAGATGGTATTCGTTATCCTGCACATCGCGCCGCATATATGGAACCCTGAAGAGAAAGGAACGTTTGTTGATTGCCCGGAAATAGTTGCATTGTTACATAGCTATGCCAATATTAAAGCGGTATTTCATGGACATGATCATAGCCTGGATGGCATCCGTTATACCGGCAAATTGCCACACCTTTTCGACTCGCATTTTGGCGGCAGTTGGGGTACAGATTATAAAGGTTACCGCATAGTAGAGGTAACACCTGATAATAAAATAACTACCTACCAGGTTAACGCCAGCCAAAACCCAATATTGAATACGAATAAGTTGTAACCATTTTTGATTATAGGTGTCTTTTAGTACATCTTAGCACCCTATAATGAATAAAAAATTACGAATAGTTATTCTGCTTACACTTTTTCGGTGTGCACCTACGCACAAAAAGAAGTTAAAAGCAAACTTGATTCCATCATGCAACTGGCGAATTCGCGCGGCATATTTAATGGTAATATTTTGGTGGCCCAAAAAGGGAAGATCATCTATGAAAACTCCCCGGGTTATGCGGATGGCAGCAAAAACAAGATGCTTACACCGGCTTTTAAATTTGATATCGGATCAGTTAGTAAAGAGTTTAACGGCGCGGCAATTATGTTGTTGCAACAACGCGGACAGCTTAGTCTGGACGACCCCATAAATAAATATTTGCCTGACCTGCCGCCGTGGGCCGCAAAAGTAAAGATCCGGCACCTGCTCACTTACACCAGCGGGATCCCCATCTTTGCGCCCTTAGCTACCGAAGGCGACAGCTTGATCAATGCTAACCTACACTCGCTTAAAGCCTTGCAGTTTGAACCGGGTACGGCCTATATCTATAACCATTACAATGTTTACCTGCAAATGCGCATAGTAGAAAAGGTAAGCGGTAAAACCTACAAGGAGTATATCACCCAAAACATATTTAAACCATTAGGGATGGATGGAGCTGTAGTAGATTTATCGCCCGATGATCCCCAAATGGCCATGGCCTTCGATCAGAATTTTAAAAACTCGCCGTACATCCAAAATATGACAGGGTGGGTGAGGCTGACTGCAAGGGATCTTTACAAATGGTCGGTAGCCCTTAATCAGAACAAATTGCTCAACAAAGCTTCATTTACTCAGCTGGCCTACAACTTCCCTAACGGTGAAAGCAGCATAGGTACGGTTGGATTTAGTAATGATATGGCGTGGCACCGGCACCGGGGTCAAACAGCAATTACGAGGCCTTGCTTTACAGTGACCTGAAACGCGACCTGACTGTAGTGATGATGACCAACAATCAGCAAATGAAGGTAGACGGAATTAAAAACGCTATTTTTTCCGCACTCGCAAATCAGCCGGTTAGTGTTCCCAAAAAGTCGGTCTATCTCGAGATTCGTGACAAGGTACTGGCCAATGCAGACAAGGGGCTGGCATATTACCGGGATTTAAAAGCCAATCACCAGGATAGCTATGATTTTACGTTTGAGATAGGTGATCTGATAAGTACAGGTAAATATATTTTGCGCCGTAATAAGTTTGACGATGCTATAAAAGTGTTTCAAATGGCGGTAGCGCTTAAAGCAAAGCCAGCAGACATAGCCTATGGCTACGAATTGATAGGCGAAGCTTATCTAAAAAAACAGGATAAGCCAAATGCGCAGCTCAACTATAAGCAAGCGGTTGCCATCGACCCAAACAATAAAAATGCCGTAGGTATATTACAGCAATTGGCTAAATAAACTGTTTAGTTTAAGCGGCAGACAGGGCTTTATTTAAAGCTTTTACAGCCGGGTTAAAATCCTCGCGTGCTACCAAAAACTGGATGTTTACCTTACGCAGTGCAACGCCTGCGCTTTTGATATTCACGCCGGCTTCTGTTAACGCGGTGGTTGCCCCGGCTAACAAACCTGGTTGATCCATATTGGTGCCTAACAGGCAAACCATAGCCATTTTTTCGACAGTTATTTTTTCAAAATGCGCATCAAGGGCTTTGATAAGTTTCTTATTGAACTGCTTTTCCCATATCAGTATGGATATACTGTTGGCGCTGGTTACTTTAAAAATATAGCTTAAATTAAAATCAGCAAAGATCTGCATTATCTGCAAGTCAGATCCTGCATTACCCACCATTAGCGGGTCAAAAACATCAATCATAACCACCTTATCCGTGCCTGTAATCACTTCAACGCGCTTGTGTGGGCAAATATAGTTGGTGGTTATTAAAGTGCCGTGGTGGGCCGGATCGAACGTATTTTTAATACGCAGGTTAATGCCATGTATCTCCAGCGGTTTTGATGCTTTTGGATGGATGGCTTCCATGCCCACATCAGCCAGTTGGTCGGCAATATCATAATTGGTATTACCTACCGGGATACAATTCTCCGGCCAACAATCCCCGGATCGGCCGAAGATAAATGGTACTCTTTATGAATAATTGCCTCGGCAGGTTTTAGTTCAACTGCTATCTTACTGAAAGTAACCTCAGAATAACCGCGATCAAACTCGCGCATAATGCCTTCGGTGCCTTTAGTATAGCCTGTAACTATACAAATGGTTTTTTTAAGTTCGATCTCTTTAAACGTGTGGCGAATGCGCTGATCAATCGTGTATGATTTCGTGTCATGCCAGCCGCTCAGGTCGACAAAGGTGGCGTTATAGCCTTTGTTTTGCAAGATATTAGTCAATACAAAGGCCGAGTGACTTTCGCCGATGGATGCCAATATCTCTCTGGCTGCTTGTAATATACTGTCCTGGTTTACATAGCCCGATCCTAATATGCTTGCGAAATTTTCCAGTAGTGCTGCGCATCATTAATGCGCTTTTCTATAAACTCATCCGCCGCCGCCACATCCAGCCCTAAGCTTTGGTAGCGCTTGTTAATCTCCTTTAAGTTATGGGTAAGATCATTCAAATGGCCGTGGAAGTTTTGTTGCCCGGCAATTTTATGGTATACCCCCGGCGCGCCGGTCTTTTTATTTTCGAGTAATAAGTTGGTAACACCTGCGAAAGCCGATACTACAAACACACGGTTGTAAATATGATCGGCGTTATAAAGGATAATATTAGACAGTACTTCTTTTAAGGCGGTCATGGATGTGCCGCCAATTTTTTCGACAGTTAGCATTTACTAAATTATATTGAATTGGGGCCGATACTATGGTTTGTAAAAACCATAGCAGGTTCGGCATAATTACTTAAGATATCAGTTAATTAAACGCCGGGTCGTTTTGATAGCCTGCGTTTTTTATGGCAAAGTTAAAAGAAAAAATCAGACCGTAAATTGCTTAAGCTTTACTTTGACTTATTGATCGTTTTTATCTTTTTAAAGATAGCTGCCGCGTCATAATCTGATAAGATGATATTATAATCCTTCCAGAACTTTTCATCGCCATTGCTTTTATAGGCGTTGATATTATCGTTGCGGCCAATTTTAGCGGTGAATGATTCCTGTTGCGTCGTATCAATCGCGGTGATCTGGTAATTGTATTTAACCCGGGCCTTATAGTCGTACTTTAACTGCGGGTTTTTAACAGATAGAGAATCATCGCCTTCTACACCAGATAGCACCCATTTATTACCTACTTCCCGGTAGCTTACCCGGGTATGGTCAAACTGCAGGCCAACTTCTGTAGCGCCTGTACGCATTAAGGAACGATATATGAAAGTACCCGGCACAACCTCGCTTAATGCCTCCGGGCTTAGTCCGAAATCAAAATATATAAAAGCGTAGGTTTTGGTATCGATATAGAATTTACCCCGGTAGGTACCTTCTACTACACCATAGTTCTCTTTAAACTCAACTTCGTAGGCTTTGTAGCCTTTCATATCAACAATGCCATTTACGGTAAACTGGTGCCTTTTTAGCCCGGTTTCATTTAAAAAACCACAGGCGTGCAGGTGGTTAATAATATCCTGCTCAAATATTGAATTAGGTCGCTGCCCAACCTCCAAAGTGTTAAAATCGTGCTCGTTTTTCTCGTTTCGTGCTTTCACCAGGCGAAACAGGTCGGCATGCGTATCGCCATAACCAAAATTATAAACGTCAAAAACAGCTTCTGATAATTGCAGGGGAATGCTATCTGTAGAAGTGTACATCCGGTAAAAGCCGCGCAGGATATGCCGGTAGTTGATATAATTCTCGGGGATCCGGCTTATTGCTTTTTGGATGATCTTACCGGCATCATAATAAGCTATGGTTACTTCTTTAAGTTCGGTGTTGCTTTTTGTAAGGGCAACATTAAGTGCTTCGTTGTTTTTTACTTTTGCTATCGCGATATATTGGGTGGTATAACCTACGCATGATATTTTTAGGCTATCCTTAATGTTGCCGGCAGGTATTATCAAAGTAAATAACCCCCGGCTATTGGTAGCCGTACCAACGCCCTTATGGTTAATGCTGATACTGGCCTGCCTAACCGCGCGGCCGCTTGCTGCATTGGTTACTTTCCCGCTGATACTGATCTGGGCACGAATAGGGGAGGTACCTAACCATAGTAATAACGATAAAGCGCAAGCAAAGGATGTTTTATACATAACTTATTTAATACACCGCAAGATGCCAATATGTTAGCCGGATAAAAAATAAAGTAGACGATGACGGTTAATAAAGAGATGAGCAGGGGAAATGTTGCGACATGATTTTTGTTTAAATCTTGTAAATTCAATTTCTTTATTAATAAAGAAATTGAATTTTTATAAATTATATATAATTTATAATCAGGTTTTTGAGTTGATTATTTATATGTGACTTTAGGTATGGACTTGAATGTTTTAATTTGTCGTAACTATATCAGTTAATTGCTATTTCCCTTTTTTATTTAATTTAGAGAACTCAAAATCACCGCGAATTGAAAAAATCAGCGCTTATTTTAATGGTTTTATTGGGCCTGTGTTCAGTAACATTTGGTCAGCATAAAACCCAATATATAAAATTAGAAACACCGCAGGGTTGGTGTATTATTGGTTTGTATGATGAGACACCGCACCATCGGGATAACTTTATCAAGCTGGTAAAGAGCAAGTATTTTAATGCAACAACCTTTAACCGCATCCTGAAAGGATTTGTAATTCAAGGCGGCGACCCCGACTCATTATATGGAAAAGGTCACAAGCTAAAACCCGAACAAAAATGGTTAGATGCCGAGTTTGTACCCGCCCTGTATCATCGCAGAGGGATAGTAGCAATGGGCCGCGATGTTAACCCTGCCGAAGCCTCATTCACCACGCAGATCTATATTGTGGATGGTAAAACCCGGACAAACGAACAGTTAGATGCCATTGAAAAAAGTATAAACTGCACTTCACAGAAACACAGCGCGAGGCTTACCGAACGGTAGGCGGTACACCGTTCCTTGATCAGCATTATACCATTTTTGGCGAAATTGTAAAAGGAATAGGTTTGATTGACAAGATAACCGCCGTTAAGGTTGATAAGGAAGGTAACCCCGATACGCCTGTCTGGATGAAGCTGACCCTGTTAACCCCAAAACAAGCCACAGAGGCTTTAAAATAAAGTACTAATAATCATTGATAATGAATACCCAACTTACAACATTACTTGAGGGCTTAAAAGCTAACACAATTTCATTTGCAGCTGTTATTGAATTTATAGAGACTTACTACACGCATCAGCCAACAGCGTTTAAAAATGGTGATGCTTATAACGAAGCTACGCAGAACCAGGGCAGTGCCAAAGTTTTTGCCTTTGCGCAAATAAATAACCTGAGTAAAGAAGATACGCTGCAGTTATTTGCAGAACACTATCAATCGGTGCTAAATACCCCCGCTGGTACAGATCACCAAAATATAAGGCAGTTTATGGCGCATGGCTGGCCGGGGATAGCTTTTGAGGGTGAAGCATTAATTGCCAAATAGTTTTACGTCATATAGCATTTAACTATCAGCTATAGAATTAATTGATTGGGATTGTTCAACTCAATGTTATAATTTTATAAAAGCACAACCAAGGTGCTAATTCAATATAAACTTATAGCTATGGAAAGAGATTCAAACGACATCAGCAAGTGCCCGTTTCATAACGGCAGTATGAAACATAATACCGGCGGCGGTGGTACCAGGAACCACAACTGGTGGCCAAATCAATTAAAATTGGGTATTCTGCGTCAAAATTCACCGGTATCAAACCCGATGGATGAAGCATTTGATTATGCCGAAGCATTCAATAGCCTCGACCTTGAAGCGGTGAAAAGAGACCTGCATGCGTTAATGACCGACTCGCAGGATTGGTGGCCGGCAGATTTTGGCCATTACGGAGGCTTGTTTATCCGTATGGCCTGGCACAGTGCAGGAACTTATAGAGTAGGTGATGGCCGCGGTGGCGCCGGGGCCGGTATGCAGCGTTTTGCACCGCTAAACAGTTGGCCCGATAACGTAAGTTTAGATAAGGCCCGCAGGCTGCTTTGGCCCATTAAACAAAAATATGGCCGCAACATTTCATGGGCAGATTTAATGATACTTACCGGCAACGTTGCTTTGGAATCAATGGGTTTTAAAACCTTTGGCTTTGCAGGTGGGCGTGCCGATGTTTGGGAACCTGATGAATCTGTTTATTGGGGTGAAGAAACTACCTGGCTGGGCGGCGATGTGCGTTATAGTCACGGTTCCCCGTGTGTAGAGGGACGTGGCGTATTGGTGTCGGAGGATGATGCCGACGGCGATATCCATACCCGGGATTTAGAGAAACCACTTGCCGCCGTACAGATGGGGCTGATCTATGTAAATCCCGAAGGGCCCGATGGTAACCCCGACCCGATAATGGCTGCCGGGATATCCGTGATACTTTTGGCCGCATGGCTATGGATGATGAAGAAACAGTTGCCCTAATAGCCGGTGGTCATAGTTTTGGTAAAACCCACGGTGCAGCCTCAGCAGATAACGTAGGGAAAGAGCCAGAAGCCGTAGACCTGGAGATGCAGGGCTTTGGCTGGAAAAATAAATATGGTAGCGGCAAAGGCCCTGATACGATTACCAGCGGACTGGAAGTGACCTGGAGCAAGACGCCGACCCAATGGAGCAATAGTTTCTTTGAAAACCTTTTTGGGTTTGAATGGGAATTAACCAAAAGCCCGGCCGGCGCCCACCAATGGGTTGCAAAAAATGCGGATAACATTATCCCGGATGCTTATGATAGCTCTAAAAAGCACCGTCCGACTATGCTTACAACAGATCTGGCTTTAAGGTTCGATCCGGCTTACGGGAAAATATCACAACGCTTTTTAGAAAATCCCGATCAGTTCGCTGATGCTTTTGCGCGTGCCTGGTTCAAACTAACCCATCGCGATATGGGGCCGAAAGCGCGTTACCTTGGCCCGGATGTACCACAAGAGGAACTGCTTTGGCAGGATCCTATCCCCGCAGTTGACCATGAGCTAATAAATGATGCCGATATATCAGCATTGAAATCAAAGGTGTTATTAGCCGGTTTAAGCGTTTCTGAGCTGGTTTCTACCGCCTGGGCATCCGCTTCTACCTTCCGTGGATCAGATAAACGTGGTGGCGCTAATGGCGGCCGTATCCGTTTGGCTCCGCAAAGATACTGGCAGGCTAATAATCCGTCTCAGTTACAAAAGGTATTAGGCGTATTGGAAGGTATCCAAAAAGAATTTAATAATACCGGAAAGAAAGTTTCGCTGGCTGATCTGATAGTGCTGGCAGGTTGCGCCGGTGTTGAAAAAGCAGCTAACGATGCAGGAAATAGCGTCACTGTTCCGTTTACACCGGGCCGGATGGATGCTTCGCAGGAACAAACTGACGTGGAATCATTCGGTTACCTTGAGCCTATTGCTGACGGGTTCCGCAATTATCGCAAAGGAAAAACCGCTGCAGCTACCGAAGAATTGCTAATAGATAAAGCACAATTGCTTACCCTTACTGCTCCCGAATTAACAGTTTTAGTAGGTGGCCTCCGTGCCCTTAATACTAATTTTGATGGATCTGCAAACGGTGTCTTCACATCCCGCCCCGGCCAGCTTACCAACGATTTCTTTGTGAACCTATTGGATATGGGTACAGAGTGGAAGGCAGCCACGCAAGACAGGGAGCTTTATGAAGGCAGAGATCGCAGAACCGGTGAAGTAAAATGGACAGGCACCCGCGCCGACCTGGTATTCGGCTCAAACTCAGAACTAAGAGCAGTTGCCGAAGTATACGCAAGTTCAGACGCTAAAGACAAATTTGTAAAAGACTTTGTAGCTGCACGGAATAAAGTGATGAACCCGGACAGGTTTGATCTAAAATAAGCATAATTAGCTATCCATAAAAAAACCGAACCTAAAAGGTTCGGTTTTTTTTATGGATATAATGGATTAGGAAGTATACTAAACAGTTTGTTTCTTCTTGCCATACCGGCGTACCCTAAGTTCCGCCTGTTCTTTATGGCCCATAAAGCCCTCGATCTCGCATAAGCGCGCGGCATATTCGCCTATAAAAGCACCTGCTTCGGGTGTGCAACGTTGGTAGGTGCAATTTTTAAGGAACTTGCCTACCCATAAGCCGCCGGTATACCCGGCTGCTTTATTGGTTGGAAGGGTATGGTTGGTGCCTATTACTTTATCGCCATAAGCCACGTTGGTTTCGGGGCCTAAAAACAGGGCGCCATAGTTGGTCATGTTGTTAAGGAAGTAGTTAGGATCCTTCGTTAAGACTTCCACATGTTCATAAGCTAATTTATCGGCTACTTCTACCGCTTCTTTTTCGTCGGCCACTACAATTATTGAACCGTTATCGCGCCAGGCAATACCGGCGATATCGGCTGTAGGTAATACCAAAAGTTGTTTTTCAATTTCTACCGGGGTTTCGTGAGCTAACTTTTCAGAAGTAGTTATTAACGCCGCCGGCGATGTAGGGCCGTGCTCTGCCTGTCCTAAGAGGTCTGTGGCAACTATTTCGGCGTCTGATGTTTCATCAGCAATGACCAATACTTCGGTAGGGCCGGCAAAAAGGTCGATACCTACACGTCCGTACAGTTGTTTTTTGGCCTCGGCTACATACGCATTGCCCGGGCCTACAATAATATCAACCGGTTGTATAGTTTCTGTGCCTATAGCCATAGCGCAAACGGCTTGTACGCCGCCTAATAAGTAGATCTCATCGGCACCTGCCAAATACATAGCGCATATGGTAGCCGCGGGTACTTTACCATTAATAGGCGGGGTGCAGGCGATAACCCGTTTTACACCGGCAACTTTAGCCGTAAGGATGCTCATGTGCGCAGATGCCACCATTGGGTATCTGCCACGGGATATAACAGCCTGCGCTGTTGATAGGGATGTTTTTATGCCCTAAAAATACACCCGGAAGTGTTTCGTATTCAATATCACGGATTGAAGCGCGTTGCTTCGTGGCAAAGTTCCTGATCTGCGTTTGCGCGAATTTAATGTCATTCACCACCTGCTCAGGTACCGAAACTACGATCTCGGCTATCTGTGCGTCAGTTAAACGGAAACTCTCAGGCGACCACTTATCAAATTTTTCTGATAAGCTTTTTACGGCCGCGTCGCCATTGGTTTCTATATCTTTTATTATTCCGCTTACAATTTCTTTAACCTTTGCATCCGCTTCTTTAAGCTCGGTATCACTTTTGCCTTGTTTAATAAATCTTGCCATTTATTTTGTTGATGTTATATGTATGATAATTTTATTTACCCTTGGGATTTACCAGTAAGATCTGCCCTTTGTTAGCCCCCTTCACGGGCCAGGCTATACCAATATTCATCAGGTAATCGCCTTTATAAGTTGTGCCGGGTTTATTGCGATCCTCGATGTTTTGCACGCTGTACGATTCATCTGCTTTTAGCCCTTTAAGTTTAAGTGTATTTGCTGAACGCGAGCCGTATTGGCTGCCTGGCAGATACTCGGCCATATTATAGCACATCACAACGGACTTTGTACTTTCATCCACGGTATTGCAATGCCGACCTGTTTTCCTCGAAAGGCGATACCAAATGGTAAACTTTACCCTGCTGGATCAACGGCCTGATCACTTTGTATTCTGCAACCTTTTTGGCTGCGATGGTCATATCTTCCGGCGTCCATTTACGCAGGTCATCTCCTACGGCTAATACGCCGGCCATAGATACATCAAACTTATAATCAAGCGATGTAGGTTGGTGAAACGTATTACCTGTTACCCATGATACCATGGTATTTGCCGGCAAGGCCCGGGTGTAACCGTATTGCATGTAAATTCTATCAAGCGGGCTGGTATTATCACTCACCCATGCCTGGTCCATGCGGGAAAGCATGCCCAGATCCACCCGTCCGCCACCACTGGCGCACGACTCGAATAACACATCAGGAAACTTCTTCCTTAATTCTTCAACTAAACGATATACGTTTTTCATAAACCTTATCCGTACCTCGCGCTGGATCTCGACCGGGGCGTTTTTCCAGCCGGTTTCAGATAAGTAACTGTTCTGGTCCCACTTAATAAATTTGATATTGTTCTCGGCCAGCAACTTTGATAGCACTGCCAGCAAATGCTGATATACTTCTTCTTTAGCCAGGTTTAAATAGCGCCTGGTGATGGGTAAAGTACGATTAGGTGGCATGTCGAACACCCAATCCGGATGCGCTTTATATACATCGCTGGCCGGTACCAGACTTTCAGGCTCAACCCAGATCCCGAAATCCATGCCCATATCATTTATTTTTTTGATCATCGAGCTCAATCCGTTCGGGAACTTTGTTTTATCAACCTCCCAATCGCCTAAGCCGGTGGTAGAGCTGGTACGGCCCTTAAACCAGCCATCGTCAACCACAAATAACTCAATGCCAATATCTTTTGCTCTTTTTGCCAGTTCCAGTTGCTGTTCCTCGTTCACTGCATAAAATGTAGCTTCCCAACTATTATATAATACCGGACGCATTTGTTTGCGATGTTTCTCGGGTAATACGGTTTCGCGGGCATAAGCTGTCATGCTTTGCGCGGCACCATCAGGGCCATCGTTGGTATAGCCAACCGATAATTTGGGTGTTTCAAAACTCTCTCCCGGTGTTAGCAACCATGATGAATCCCAGAAATTAATACCGCCAAGTATTTGCACATTTCCTTCAATTGATTTATCAAAAGCCAGCTGCCAGTTGCCGCTGTAATGTAATGAGCCAAACCACGCCGGCCCGGTTTCTTTAGCCGCGTTTTGCGGGCGCACCATAAACCATGGCGGGTTAAAGTTTGCCTTAAATGCTTTGTTTTGGATAACCTTTAAACCGGGTGTGAGCAACGTTTGTTGCTGCTGAAACTCGTTCATTTGTTTGCCGGCCAAATGCGTCAATAGATATTCGTCCGCAGGTAATACAATGCTTCCTGACTGCGCGTTCTCAATTTTTATATCGCCCTTTGTACCGGTGTTTTTTACGACCATCCATTTTTCAAGGATATCATATTCCGGAAGTACACGGATAAAAGAGGTAACCTCCAAAGGATAAAATTTATCTTTTTGTGTGATCTTTAAGGTTTGGCGTCCTTCAACGGTAATCACTTCGCCCTTTATATATACAAGCTCGGCGTCCCTGACATTATCGTTAAAGATTACTTCTAATGCAGGCGTTTTAAACGGGAAACTTCCCCTAACCGGAACTTCTTCTATCCCTTCAAACCATTGTGAGTTGTTCTGGCCGCCTGCTCTGCCTGCTCGCGCGAGCCATAATAAACCGGCCTGATGCTGTTTACCGAACTAACATATAATTGATAGGCAGATGACTTGGTTTGAATGATCCAACCCTTAGGATTAGTAAGCTGAGTGATAACTTCGCCCTTTTTGCACCCTGTCCCCAAGCCGTGAAACTAAACAAGACCAGAAAGGCAATAGCAGTTTTTATAAAATTATTCATTATGGTTGGTTTAATAGTACAGTACACACCCACAAAGCATACCCCTGCACCTAACAAATTTAAACTACCTTTAAGGATAAGCCTTTATATAAATTAGCTATTTATGATACTATTTTACAGAGATATAGGCAAAAAAACGGTTTCGGTAAACGATCGGCGGTGAAATTTTATCAAATATAGAAGAATGTTTAATTGTCAACTGGTTTCAATTCTCTTCCACGCGCATCGATTGACCACTTTTGGGTATGGCTGCCTTTTTCAATGATATGTGCCTCATCATACATCGCAACAGTAGGGCAAATGTGCATAGGCAGTACATAAAATTCGTCGCCTATTTTGTACTCATGACCCTGCCCGGCTTCTATTACCGGTGTTCTTCGCTTTGGCTGTAGGGTTTCAGGTGAGGTGCATTTAAAAAGTAAAACCTGTTTTGCAGGGGTTTTTCTGACGATATGGATTTATAACCCGGGTCGATACAGATCTTTGTTTCATCGGGCAAAGAAACAACCCGTGCTAATACAATGGCTGCAAATAAAAATGATTGCTCAGGGATATGTTCCTGGTAACCTTTATCCCAAAAAACAAACGTACCCGGGCTGCATTCTGTATTAGCCCTTTTAGTATGCATAGCAAATGTTGGCGAACCACCCGCAATGAGCAGCGGTAAAGGATAACCTAAGCCCTGTATGTTTTTACGGAGTTTTTCTACCGGTTCAAATTCTTTTTCGCAGTGTGCTGTCCTGTCGGCTAAATTCAGGTCTTCAATATGACCGTCATAAGCATGTAGCCCCTTAAATTTAATCCCCGGTAGGGTGGTTAGGTAATAAAATAGTTTTAAAGCTTTTTCGGGGATGATGCCTGTACGGTTCATACCTACATTCAAATCGATACAAACCGGTATAACCAAAGTTGTTAGCTGTGGCCGTAACGGAAATCATGTCGGCTGTTGTTTCATTATCAACCGTGCATGAATATGTGGTTTTGGGATAAGTCAATATCAGCTGTACAAACCTTTTTAATTTGGTTTGTGTAGGCTGATAAGCCAGCAAGACATCAGGTGCCCCGGCACGGCCCAGCATTTCGGCTTCGGCAATAGTGGCACATTTAAATTTGGTGATGCCTGCATCCATCATTAACCTGCTTACTTTAACCGATTTATTGGTTTTAACGTGCGGGCGCAGTAACGATGGTGATGAAACCATTTTCTTTAGCCTGTTGATATTGCTCATTACACGCTCAGGATAAATAAGCAACGCCGGGGTGTCTATTTTTTCCGGGTTATTAAATTGGTACCAATCAGGCTGATCTTTCATATGGCTTAATGTGATCTAAAACGTCTAAGCTGTAAATTTATTAATTAACGATAACAATTCCGTTCTGATAATAGCCTCAGCATCCGTTTGCAATTTGCTGGTGCGGCCGCGCCAGTTTCATAACCACCATTATCAAATTCATGCTGTGGTGGTATATAGCCGGCGTTACCATTAGCCAGGCAAATGGTAAAATAGTTTTTACAGGCGAGTTTTGTTTGAGCCATAACCCGGTTTCGGCAAACATTTCGGCACCCAAACTGCTCATAACTCCATTACCAATTTTTATTGCCTGGATAGGAAATATTAAGCTGTCCGGCAAATCATTCAATAAAACTTGTTCGCGTGCATAAAGCTGCTTTAAGGTTTCGTCGTTGATTTGCATTTGCTCGTAATTGCTTGCAGCTACTACACGTTCCGCGGATTGCAGCTCACTTGGGGTTGGTTTACGGGTATTTAATTCGGGTTCGCTGTATTGAATAGCTAAAGATGGGGAGTTATCCCAATCTATATGTTTTAGCTCATTAAAAACTTTTTCGGCAATATCGTCGCCAATGAGTTTGCTTTTTTCAAATTGTTGGGTTGGGTATCTCTCGGGATTTAAAAAATCCCAGATATTAATATTACCGCTGGTGCCATTGCTCATTATACCAACAAAGTCGGCACCGGCGTTTAATTTAGCCTGCAACTGCTTTGAAAACTCGCCGAAGTAATCAGGCGAAATTGTACCGTTCTCCCAATCGCCAACATAATGTAACGAGTAATTGGCTAATACACTTATCCATTTATTATCAATCCCTTTTACAGCGAAGAACCCAACTTGCGGGTCTGTTTCTGCATTCGGCTGATCAATAAAATCTTCACCACCAAAGGGGTTGGTTTTAACATTGTCGGCTCCGCCGGTAACCGGGTTCCCGGCAACATAGCCGGTTTCATTTTGTAGCGACGGCAAAGCACATGCTCTGGCACATTAACGCTACCCCAGCCAATTTTTGCAGGGCGCAGGTTTTGTTTTGCAAGCGTTACAGATTGTATAATCAATGGGGGTAATGCCTTCGAGTATGCTTCATCAGCTTTGCTTAAATATACAGCATCTACTGATCCGGCAGCATGCGTATGGGTACTTGAAATAAGGAGGTTTGCCGGCGCGATGCCTGTTTGTTTGTAGATATCAGCTTTCATCTCATCCACAAATTCTTTACGCATTACACAGATATCAACCACAACAATTGCCGCGATGGTATCTCCGCTTTGCAAAACCAATGCGCGGGCATGCATGCGGTCGTGAATGTATTTGGCAGTGTGTGCTACAAAATCGCCATTAATAAAAGTACCCAACGGGGGGTGATATCTACATTTGCCGCACCGGCTAAGAACTGTTGAGCGCCCATATACTACTAATATTTTATGACCAGGCCTTACGGATAAAACGAAGCCAATTTTGACTGAATATATTTTCGATATCCTGTGCGGTATATCCGCGTTTGGAAAGGATAGCTTCAAATTTTTGCAGATCGGCAATCGAGTTCATATCCCGGGAGATTGCTCGGTACCGAAGATCCCGTCGAGATCGCTGCCTATGGCGATATGATTGGCATTGCCGGCCAGCTGGCAAATATGGTCCCAATGATCAACCAAATGCTCCAGCCTGATATCCAGTTGCCACGGGTCGGACACTGTATCAATAAAGCGGATATCCATTGCCCAGCAATCCAGCATACCGCCTATAACCGCACCGCGTTGTATCAATTGCTTGATCTGCTCATCGGTTAACTGGCGTTGATTAGGTACTATTTTACGTACATTATGATGGCTTGCCCAAACCGGGCCGTTATAAAGATCAAGCGCCTGGGTAAATCCCTCATCAGTTAAATGGGTTACATCTAATATCATATTAAAGGAGTTCATCTCCTTTAATAATCCTACACCTTTTGCGGTTAACGGGCCCTCCATTTTTGTACCCGGCGCGTAACGTCCCGGTCCAAAGTGTGACAGGCCCAACGCGCGCAAACCATAACCGTAAGCGGTATGCAGGTAATCAATATCAACTAAAGAATCTGCACCTTCCGTGCTAAGGATATAGCCTATAGGTTTCTTTTCATCATCAATAGCAGTATCGTCCCATAAAGCTAAATGTTTATCCAGTTGTTCAAGGTTGATAATCTGCACCATTTCACCGGCTTTCTCCATTTCGCGGTACCAGCATAGCTGCGCCTGTGTCATTGCCCATGCCTGTTGCGGCGAGTTCCAGCCATGTAGCGCGCTACCGGGAGGGGTGTAACGGGCCAACTGTGTCGCAACTACCAAACCTATGCGCCCTTTGCGTAATTCGGGCAGGCAGACGGTGCCTTTGCCGCGATCGGGCTTATCTTTCATAAACATTTCGCGCTGCCTTATTTCGGTTAACGGGCGGGAAAGATCCCGGTTCCATTCCAGCGCATTCATGGCAAGATCAAGGTGTGCGTCGACTATAAAGGGCCTTTGCATATAGCTGCGTATTACTTGTTATAGTTAAATGGATATTTTTCTATTATGACCTGTATCTGATAGCCGAATTTTTCTGTCACCTCTTTCCACTTCGCCATCTCATCATCGGTGTAATTATAAAAACCTTTATTGTTTTGCATGCCCATGCCACCGTCTGCAAGTACCTGCTTCATAAATTGGGGCAATTGGGTATCTTTTGACAGATCAGAATTAAGGTCTTTCATCACCATGCCATAAGCATAGGTTCCCATCAGATCCATATACCTGCAATTACCGCAAAATGGTAAATAATAACCGGCATCATTACGACAGGCACGGTCAATATCTTCTACGGATGCGTAACCGTTATCTACAAGGTAAGAGGCCTCGCGCGCCATAGCGCTTATTAAACGGCTACGGATACCATCATTTTTAACAATATAAGCATCTTTCCCCCAATAGTTGTTGGCCAGCGCAACTATTTCTGTTGCCGTATCATTACTAATATCGGTTGAAATAACTTCCAGAAAAAGAGATGTATGTACAGGCTCTGTCCAGTTCAACCCAATTAACCTTGCAGGATTATCAAACCCTGCCTGTAAGGTATCAAGCGGAATGCTTTCGGTGTTAATGGCAACAACTGCATCGGGGGCTATAAGCGGTGCCAAACTATTTAACAGTTGTTGCTTATCGCCTGTATTTTCATGTGTAATTGCTATAACTAACTTGCAATCGTGATAGGTAGTTAGTGTACTGCTAACTGCCAATTGGTTTTGATAAAAACCGGCTTTACCTTGTGCTTTTAAATGTTTATCTAAAAACTCATTAAACTTTGCGGCATTGGGTGTACCTACATTTAGATAATGCCCTGCCGTAAGCAAACAAACCGCAGTGCTGGCAATTAAACCGGCATCGCCTATAAGTAAAACAGGGTCGGTATTTTTGATAGCGCTATTCACTTAAATGTCTAAGGTTTTTAATACTTGTTTTGTCTTGGTGATAGCCAGGTCGATATCTGCATCGGTGTGCACCGCACTAATATACCAAAGCCCACGGCCAATAATGCGTATGCCTTCGTTATGCATGGCTGCTATGAATTTGCCCAGCTTGGATTTATCAGCAACTAAAGTATCACGGTAATCATATACGGCTTCAGCATCGGTAAACGCGATGTTAAACATTGGGCCGGGGCCTTGTACCAATAGTTTATGACCTGTTTCGGCAGCGGCATCTTTAATTCCCCGGATCAATTTTTGACCCAGTTTGAACATGCGCTCGTAAGGTTGTTCTTTCTCAAGTACCCGGATAGTTGCCAGTGCGGCAGCTACCGTAGCGTTGCTTGAATTCATGGTACCTGCATGGATAACTTTTGCCGATTCAATCAGCTCCATCCATTCGCGGGTGCCAACTATTGCGCTTATAGGGTACCCGCTGGCAATAGCTTTTGCGAAGATTGCCATATCAGGCTTAATATTAAAATATTGCTGCGCCCCACCTAATGATAGTCTGAACCCTGTAATAACTTCATCCAATATAAAGGCCATGTTAAATTCGGTACACAAATCGAGTATGGTTTGCAAAAAGCCGTCTTTAGGCAGGATACAGCCATTATTACACATAACCGGTTCGGTTATTATGGCGGCTAATTCATGATGGTGTTTTTTGATGGTCGCTTTTAATAGCTCGGCATCATTCCATGGTATTACGATAAACTCATCGCGTGTTTTTCGGGCAGACCTGCAGTCCATGGATAAACTTGTGGTTCTTCGCGACTGCCTAAGGCTTCTACGGATGGCGTGGAGATCGCCCAGCAAACATTATCCATCCAACCATGGTAATGCCCTTCAAACCGCAGGAATTTTGATTTGCCGGTCTTAGCTCTTGCCACTCTGAAAGCGGTTTGTACAGCCTCTGATCCGTCCAAACAAAAACGCATTAATTCGGCTGTTGGAATAAGCTGGCTGATCTTTTCTGCCAGTTCAATTTCCTGAATATGTTGCCCGGCAAATAGTTGTCCGGTTGCCGAATAATCTGTTACTGCTTTTATAACTTCGGGGTGGGAGTGGCCCGGGATCAATGGTCCCCGGCTTAATGTAAAATCAAGATATTCGTTACCGTCCACATCATAAATGCGGCTGCCCTTGCCATGTGTATAGAATAAGGCATGCGGATGGTTGTATTTCCTGAACTCGGAAGACACACCGCTTGCCAAAACTTTTTTGCCCGTTCAAGCAGCCGGGCAGATTTATCATAACTCTTAACTTCCATTATCAGGTTAAATTTATAATCGGTTCTTTTTCAAATATATTGGCCGGGTACATTGCGGCCAGTTTGAAGATGTCTTCATTAAATGCAGCGAAAGCTTTTTCCCAATCTGCAGCTTCCTGCGGTGTATAGTTATACAGGCCGTTAAGGTTTTGTATGCCGCGCCCGTTTTCTTTAACAATTTGCTTCATTACAGCAGGCACCTCATCGGTATTCGATAATTGCGGAAATATGTTTTTAAAGATCTCTGCATAATCGGTCAGCCCGATATAATCCATTCGCCTGAATAATCCCATTAATGTAATCCAAGATCCCGCATCGTATCTAAAAGCCTTATCAGCATCCTCCATGGTTGTTTTACCCCGGGTCTATTAAATGGAAGATCTCGCGGTAAACAGCATACATCAGCCTGTTGGTAATAAAACCTTTAATATCCTTACGTAATAAGGTTGGTTCTTTGGCCCAATGGCGGGCAAGGTTAAATACCCAGTCGGCATAAGCTGCATCGGTAAGCTCGCCGCAGGTTATTTCTAAAAAGCGGGTGGCATACGCAGGCTCCGCAAAGTGTACGCCTATAAACCGCTGGGGGTTAGGTACCAGCTTTTGCAAAGTGGTTATGGCTATAGCCGATGTATTACTGGCAACTACGGTACTGGTAGATACTACGTCGGTAATTTTTTTATAAACCTGGGCTTTAATGTCGATATCCTCAATTACACACTCCATAACCAGACTGCAATTAGCCGGGGCGTAATAGTCCATGGTTATTTCCGTTTATTAAGGTAGTAGGCAGCCTCTTTTTTAACAAACCCGCTTGCAGGCAATTATTAAGCTGTTCGCCTATTCTATTATCAGCAGAAGAAAAATCCGCGTTTATTGGCGCTATTGCTTTTACCCGGTGGCCTGATGCCAGCAGCGAAACAATAATACTGCTACCCATCAATCCAATGCCGACAACACCAACCTCTATCTCTGCGGGATTTGTTTTTGTTATATTCATTGTACTTACGCCGGCATTTTTACAATGCAATCAATCTCTACCTTCAAATTTTCAGCAAGTACGGATTGTACAGTGGTACGTGCGGGTTTAATACCGGTGAAATAGGTTGAATATACTTTGTTATAGCGATCAAAATCATTAATATCAGCTAAATGCGCGGTGCATTTTACCACATCATTCATGGTAGCGCCGGCGGCTTCTATTATGGCTTTCAGGTTATCTAATGTACGTGTGGTCTCTTCCTCTATGGTGCCCAAAACAAACTCAGACGTTTTAAAATCAACAGCTGCCTGGCCGCTTAAAAACAGAAAGCCGTTAACCAACACACCGTCAGAGTAAGCGCCGGTATCAAAGCCTGCCTGACGATCGGGGTGGGCAATTTTTTGTTTATCCATAAGTTATTGTTTGTTAAGGTTAAAGTTAGTAAATGGACTAATAATCTTCTTTAATCAAAAGTAAAGGCAGGCCATTTAGTTTACTATTACTTTCGTATGTAATAATGGTATTATTTTTCACAAATGTTGGCCCATAATAGATAATTTAGGATAAATACATTAATGTTGTATTAATAACTAGTTAATTAAGGATGAAAGCAATAGAACAACGCTTGCCACAGGATTTTGATAAATCGTTTGTTGTGTTCCGCGAGACAGGAAAGTATTTTCCTTGTCCCCGGCATTTCCACCCAGAGTTTGAGTTGGTGTTGATTTTAAAGTCGACCGGCCGTAGAATGGTGGGCGACCATATTGGCTATTTTGACGAAGATGACCTGGTTTTCATGGGCTCAGGCATACCCCATGTCTGGATAAACGATGCGCAGTTTATGAACGGCGAAGCCGGCTATCCTGCTGATGCTATTGTGATCCATTTTATGGATAGCTTTTTGGGAGATAAGTTTTTAAGTATCCCCGAAATGGAGAACTTTAAGAATATTCTGAGGACATCATCCCGGGGCCTGGCTTATCATGGCGAAACCCGTACCAGGATTAACAACCTGATGAAAAGCATGCTAACAATGAGCGGGCTTAAGCGGCTATCAGCCTTGTTCGAGATCTTTGACATATTAGCTACATCTGCCGAGTATGAAGTATTGGCTAGCCCCGGCTATACCCAGGTTGAGCTAAAGGCATCCGACCGGTTTGGTAAAGTAACAGAATATATCATGCGGAACTTTGATAAGGAGATCACCCTGCCCGAAGTAGCATCGATAGCTAACATGGCGGTAACTACCTTTTGTAATTTCTTTAAAGACCACTTCAGGGTAACGTTTGTGGAGTATTTAAATACCGTGCGCATAGGCTATGCCTGCAAACTGCTGGCTGATGATGACCATAACATTGTTGAAATTGCCTACGAAAGCGGTTTCAAGAACCTGGCTAACTTTAACCGCCAATTTAAACGGTTTAAGAATATGACGCCTACCGAATACCGTAAAACTATAGGTGCGTAATTCGCTGTTGTGTTTTTACTTAAAAATGAAAAACTCTTTGATGTAGCGGACACCTGAGTGAAACAGTTAAACTGATTACTGGTTATTAAAAATACTGTTTAATACTGCCGGGTAGCAGTCGCCGGTTATTGTGCCCTGGCCCTTCATTTTATAACCAAAGGTAATACTATCACCAAAACATAAAATGTTAGTTGCTTTGGGTTCGGTATTAACAATTGCCTGGTATACAGCTGTACCAATAACTTTATAGCCATTAGCTGTAGGATGTACGCCGTCGTTTACATTAAAATTAGCAACGTTCTGAAACAGTGATTCTTTATCCCCGGTTGAGCCACCGCAGGCTAATAATATTTTATTCAGGTCTATTAAATGGCACTTGTTTTTAATGGCTAACTCCTTTATAACAGCGTTGGCAGAGTCTACCCGAGCTTGCGGACCGCCGGGCGCATAATTTTTAGCATCGATTCTTTGCAATACATACTCAGCATTTATAGGCG
>NZ_JABFCR010000015.1:0-40573 GCF_013087555.1 Mucilaginibacter humi | reverse complement strand
TTCAGCATCTTCGCGTAGCTTTAATAGAAACAACCCGCGGGTTATAAATTTTTTCTTCATTTCTGGTCGCAGCCGAAAGGCGTAACAATACATCAAGGCGGTAGGCTTGCGCCGTTTTTTAGTTTTGCAAGCGCTCACGAATACAAATGGTTTTTTAGCCTGGTTAATTAAAGCGGCTGCCTGCTCAATATATTGTGTACGTACAATTGGTTTTGGGCGATAGCTGCGGATATGCTCGCATTTGGTATAACCTTCGTAATCGAACAACTGGATCTGCGCGTTTTTGGTGATATCTATCAGTACTGGTCCCGGGCGGCCGCTTTTGGCAATGTAGAACGCTTTGGCCAAAACCTCTGGGATCTCATTTGAAGAATTGTATAACAGCGTTGCTACCGGCAAAGAGTCACAACGTTCAATCGACTCAAACAGTAAAGTTGACTACCGCGAGAAACTTGATGCTGAATTAGCAGAATTACGCGACAGCGAATTATGGCAGGCAGGCAAAACTGTACGCAGTTTACGCCCTGAGAACCAGGCTGTAGAAGCATAATTTATATTAGTCCGAAGTCTTAAGTCTGTAGTCTGAAGCCCTAAAAGGAAAAAAGACTCAAGACTTAAGACTACGGACTTTAGACTAACTATTAAACAACAAAAGATATGTTACACGATCCAAACCGAGTCTACGTTTTTGATACCACGCTGCGCGATGGCGAGCAGGTACCGGGCTGCCAGTTAACTACCCCTGAAAAGATTGAGATTGCCCGCGAACTGGAAGCTTTAGGAGTTGACATTATTGAAGCGGGTTTCCCGATATCAAGCCCGGGCGATTTCCAAAGCGTGGTAGAAATATCAAAAGCTGTAAAGAATCCTACCGTTTGCGCACTAACCCGTGCCAATAAGGGCGATATCGATGCCGCAGTTGAATCGCTTAGATATGCCAAACACCCACGTATCCACACCGGCATTGGCTCGTCTGATATGCATATCAAAACTAAGTTTAACAGTACCCGGGAAGAAATTTTAGAGCGCGCTGTTGAAGCCGTAAAATATGCTAAAAAATCTGTCGAAGATATTGAGTTTTATGCAGAGGATGCCGGTCGCGCCGACGTTCACTACCTTGCCCAAATGATAGAAGCTGTTATTGCCGCAGGCGCAACAGTGGTAAACATCCCGGATACTAACGGCTATTGTCTGCCAGATCAATACGGCGAAAAATTAAGTTCCTTAAGGAAAATGTAAAAAACATAGATAAAGCTATTATATCTGTGCATTGCCATAACGATTTGGGTTTAGCTACGGCAAACTCTGTTGCAGGCTTGCAAAACGGTGCCCGCCAGATAGAGGGTACCATTAATGGCATTGGTGAGCGTGCGGGTAATACCGCTATTGAAGAAGTAGTGATGATTTTGAAAACTCACCGTATTGGGGCTTCATACCAATATCAACAGTAAAAACTTTTATGAGCTTAGCCGTATGGTTAGTTCGCAAATGCGCATGCCGGTACAGCCTAACAAGGCTATTGTAGGCAGCAACGCGTTTGCACACAGCTCAGGCATCCACCAGGGATGGTTTCCTGAAAAACCGCGAGAATTACGAAATTATCCGCCCCGAGGATGTTGGTTTCCCTAATGCAAGTATTGTACTAACCGCACGCAGCGGCCGCCATGCTTTAAAGTTCCACCGGAGCGCCGGGTATTAACCTTAACAAGGATGAATTAGCAGATGCTTATCATCGCTTTTTAACTTTGGCCGATAATAAATTAGATATTAATGATGATGATCTTTTATTGCTGATGACTGCCGATAACTCGTACGTTCAGGCAATGCAAAAAAGATAATAATAGAAATAAAAATGAGCAAGACATTATTTGATAAGGTGTGGGACGCGCACGTAGTACGTAAAATTGAAGGCGGGCCGGATGTGCTTTTTATTGATCGCCACCTTATTCACGAAGTAACCAGCCCTGTGGCCTTTTTAGGCTTAAAAAGCAGGGGAACCAGGGTATTATACCCTAACCGTACGTTTGCTACTGCCGACCACAATACACCCACCATTCACCAGACCGTCCGGTTGTTGATCCGCTATCGGCTAACCAGCTACGTATGTTGGAATCAAACTCAGCCGAGTACGGTATCAGCCACTGGGGATTAGGTCACCAGAAAAATGGTATTGTACACGTTGTAGGCCCTGAATATGGTATTACCCAGCCCGGCGCAACTATTGTTTGTGGCGACTCGCACACTTCAACCCATGGTGCTTTTGGCGCTATCGCTTTTGGTATCGGTACATCAGAGGTTGAAATGGTGCTGGCTACGCAGTGTATCATGCAGCCAAAACCTAAAAAAATGCGCATTAACATTAATGGCAAATTGGGTAAAGCGGTTACACCTAAGGATGTGGCTTTGTTCATCATCTCACAATTAACAACATCAGGCGCTACGGGTTACTTTGTAGAGTATGCCGGTGATGTTTTTGAAAACATGACCATGGAAGGCCGTATGACTGTTTGTAACCTGAGTATTGAAATGGGTGCACGCGGTGGTATGATAGCCCCTGACGAAACTACCATTAACTACGTTAAAGGCCGCGAGTTTAGCCCAAAAGGCGAAGCCTGGGACAAAGCCTTAGCTTATTATCAAACTTTAAAAACCGATGCCGGTGCTATCTTTGATAAAGAGTTAACTTTTGATGGTTCAAGCATCGAACCAATGATTACCTACGGTACCAATCCTGGTATGGGTATGGGTATCTCGCACGAGATCCCAGATGCCGAGCAGGTTGAAGGCGGTGTAGCTACTTACGAAAAATCATTAGGTTATATGGGCTTCCATGAAGGCGACAGCATGATTGGTAAGCCGGTTGACTATGTTTTTGTGGGCAGCTGTACCAATGGCCGTATAGAAGATTTCCGCGCGTTTACCTCATTGGTAAAAGGCAAACACAAAGCAGCTAATGTTACGGCCTGGTTAGTGCCCGGATCGCACATTGTTGAGGCGCAGATTAAAGAAGAAGGCTTATTGGATATTTTAAATGAAGCCGGTTTTGAATTGCGTCAACCGGGATGTTCTGCCTGTTTAGCCATGAACGATGACAAAGTACCTGCCGGCAAATATGCGGTAAGTACCTCAAACAGGAACTTTGAAGGACGCCGGGGACCAGGCTCTCGCACCATGCTGGCAAGTCCCCTTGTAGCAGCAGCGGCAGCAGTAACCGGCGTAGTAACAGATCCGAGAACGTTAATTGAAGAACTTGTTTAATTAGTCTTGAGTCTTAAGCCTTTAGTCGGAAGTAAATTAAATCGACTACAGACTTAAGACTTACGACTACAAACTTAAAAAGAATGGCTTACGATAAATTTAATATACTTACAAGCACCGCGGTGCCCTTGCCTATTGAGAATGTGGATACCGACCAGATCATCCCCGCCCGTTTTTTAAAAGCGACAGAGCGTGTTGGTTTTGGCGATAACCTTTTCCGCGATTGGCGTTACAACCCGGATAATACGCCTAAAACAGATTTCGTATTAAACGACCCTACCTACAGTGGCAAGATACTGGTTGGAGGTAAAAATTTTGGTTCGGGCTCATCGCGCGAACATGCCGCCCGGGCAGTTTATGATTATGGCTTCCGTGCTGTAGTGTCAAGCTTTTTTGCTGATATTTTTAAAGGCAACTGCTTAAATATTGGTGTACTGCCGGTACAGGTTAGCCCTGAATTTGCCGAGAAGATCTTCGCAGCTATTTATGCTGACAAAACAGAACTGAAAATAGACTTGCCTGCGCAAACCATCACCCTGTTATCAACAGGCGAATCAGAGCAGTTTGACATCAACTCATACAAAAAGAACAACATGCAAAACGGCTTTGATGATATCGATTATCTGCAAAGCATTAAAGGCGAAATACAGGAGTTTGCAGCGCAGCTTCCCTTTTAATTATAAAGTGATTGGTGATTAGTTGATTAGTGATTAGTTAGCACGAAGCCAACTAATCACTAATCAACTAATTCACTAATTAACCAACCGCAATGAACCGCAGGAAAATAGAGATAATGGATACCACACTCCGCGATGGAGAACAAACATCGGGTGTATCATTTTCTATCTCGGAAAAACTTACCATTACACAACTACTGCTGGAGGAACTCCGGGTTGATCGTGTAGAGATCGCGTCTGCGCGGGTGTCTGAGGGCGAGTTCCGTGCAGTAAAAGCTATTATGGATTGGGCCGGGCAACACAACTATACACACCGTATCGAAGTACTGTCGTTTGTTGACAATGGGGTGTCTATTGACTGGATGATCAATGCAGGTGTAAAGGTGCAGAACCTGTTAACTAAAGGGTCGTTAAATCACCTCACCCATCAACTTAAAAAAACACCCGAACAACATTTTGCCGAGATAACACAGGTAATTGAGCTCGCCGCAAAAAACGGCATTGCCACCAATGTTTATTTAGAGGACTGGAGCAATGGTATGCGTAACTCGCCCGGGTATGTGTACCAGTATCTGGATTTTATTACCAAACAACCGGTAAAACGGATAATGCTGCCTGATACATTAGGTGTGCTTACGCCGATGGAAACTTTTTGTTTATTAGCGATGTAAGGGAAAAATATCCTGACATACATTTTGATTTTCATGCCCATAACGATTATGATTTGGGTACGGCCAATGTGCTGGAGTCTGTAAAAGCAGGCATTAACGGTTTGCACCTTACCATAAATGGCATGGGCGAGCGTGCCGGTAATGCACCAATGGCAAGCGCTGTTGCGGTACTAAATGACTTTGTCTCTGATGTGGAGACGCAGATAGCAGAATCATCAGTTTATAAGGTGAGTAAATTGGTAGAGACTTTCTCGGGTGTACGCATACCTACCAACAAACCAATTGTTGGCGAGAATGTGTTTACCCAAACCGCCGGCATCCATGCCGATGGTGATAATAAGAACAATCTTTACTTTAACGACCTCCTGCCCGAGCGTTTTGGCCGCAAGCGGGAATACGCGTTAGGCAAAACATCAGGCAAAGCCAATATTGAAAAGAACTTACAAGAACTGGGTTTAAAACTAAATGATGCCGACCTTAAAAAAGTTACCCAGCGCGTTATTGAGCTGGGCGATAAAAAGGAAACGGTAACGAAGGAAGATCTGCCCTACATTATATCCGACGTATTGGATAGCAATATGTATGATCAGAAAGTAGTAGTTGAGTCATACGTGTTAATGCACTCGATGGGCTTGCGCCCGTCGGCCACCATTAAAGTAAATATTGAGGGCGATATTTTTGAGGAGAACGCGCAGGGAGATGGCCAGTTTGATGCTTTTATGAAGGCGCTTACCAAAGCTTACGACAAAAAACAACGCAAACTACCTACCCTTATTGATTATGTGGTACGCATTGCCCCGGGCAGCAGCACCGACGCGCTTTGCGAAACCATTATTACCCGGGAAACTGCCGAGAAAAAATTTATAACCCGCGGGTTAGACAGCGATCAGACGGTGTGCGCTATTAAAGCTACACAGAAGATGCTGAATATCATTTAGAGTCAAGAATCAAGAGACAAGAAACAAGAACTAACATATAAATAAAAATCCATTCAAGCCCCTCTCCTTTGGAGAGGGGTTGGGGTGAGGCTAAACACAAGACAAAATGAAACTAAACATCGCCCTTTTAGCAGGAGACGGAATAGGCCCGGAAGTAATTGACCAGGCTGTTAAAGTATCAAACGCGATCGCAAAAAAATTCAACCACGAAATTGAATGGACATCGGCCCTAACCGGCGCTGCTGCGATTGATGCCGTTGGCGAACCATACCCTGATTCGACCCACGAGGTTTGTATGGCTGCTGATGCTGTACTATTCGGCGCTATTGGCCACCCGCGTTTTGATAATGACCCAACGGCTAAAGTACGCCCTGAGCAAGGATTATTGAAAATGCGTAAAAAATTAGGGCTGTTTGCAAACGTGCGCCCTACATTTACTTTCCCTTCGCTGATTGACAATTCACCGCTTAAACGCGAACGTATTGAAGGTACCGACCTGATTATTCTTCGCGAGCTAACCGGTGGCATCTACTTTGGCGAACGCGGACGCTCAGAAGACGGCAATACTGCTTTTGATACCTGTACTTATACGAAGGAAGAAGTTCAGCGCCTGGCTAAATTAGGTTTTGAAATGGCGATGCAGCGCACTAAAAAATTATGTTGTGTAGATAAAGCTAACGTATTAGAAACTTCCCGCCTTTGGAGACAAACCGTACAGGCCATGGAAAAAGATTATCCGGAAGTTACGGTTAGCTATGAGTTTGTTGACGCCGTGGCGATGCGCCCGGTACAATGGCCAAGCAGCTATGACGTATTGATCACTGAAAATTTATTTGGCGATATCCTGACTGATGAAGCGTCTGTAATATCAGGCTCAATGGGATTAATGCCATCATCGTCAATCGGTGTGCATACGTCGTTATTTGAGCCTATACACGGCTCTTATCCGCAGGCAGCTGGTAAAGACATCGCTAATCCATTAGCTACCGTCTTATCGGCTGCTATGATGTTTGAGGATGCATTTGGATTGAAAGAAGAAGCCGCCGCGATCCGTGACGTAGTAAATAAATCATTAGCCGAAGGTATCGTAACCGAGGACCTGGCCGGTAAAAACAAAGCCTACAAAACCAGCGAAGTTGGCGACTGGCTGGCTAAGAACGTATAGCCCCTAACCCTCTGAAGGGGGAATGATTAACAATATTCAACGCTCGTCTGTAACAACGAGGCGTTGTTGTTTATCCCAGTTGTCATTCTGAAGCGATAGCAAAGAATCTTGTAAAAGCAGTTCGAAGAGCATGGCGTACAAGATCCTTTGCTATCGCTCAGGATGACAAAAAAGGTTACCTTTGCAGCATAAATAACACAGTTTCAAGTATGTCAGCCAACACCGTTAAATTAGATTTTGAAGCCGCTGCAAAGCGATTAAAGGACGTTGTAAAGCATACGCCGCTTATTTATAATCCCCGTCTATCAGAAAAATACGATTGTGAGATCTGGCTGAAACGCGAGGACCTGCAAATTGTGCGCTCATACAAATTGCGTGGCGCATACAACATGATCAGTCAGTTAAGTGCCGAAGAGTTAAGCCGCGGTGTAGTTTGTGCCAGTGCGGGTAACCATGCGCAGGGGGTAGCTTTCAGTTGCGATAAGCTGGGTACCAAAGGCGTGATTTTTATGCCGGAGATCACCCCAAAACAAAAAGTACAGCAAACAGAAATGTTTGGCAACGGCAGTGTTGAGCTGGTTTTGGTTGGCGATACTTTTGATGATTGCCTGATGGAAGCGCTGGCCTATACCGCCAAACACCAAATGACCTTCATCCCTCCTTTTGATAATTACAGCATTATTGAGGGCCGGGGCACGGTTGGTGTAGAGATATTAACAGACCTACCAGATGCAGAGGTTATTATAATGCCAATTGGCGGCGGTGGCTTAGCTGCCGGAACAGGAACTTATCTCAAAGAAAAAATCCAGATATCCTATTAATCGGTGTCGAGCCCGAAGGTGCGCCATCCATGATGGAGGCTTTTAAACACGGCGGACCGGTTACTTTAGCAGAAATAGACCGTTTTGTTGATGGTGCTTCGGTTAAGCGCGTTGGAAGCCTGACCTATGACCTTTGCACCAAAGTGCTGGACGAAATAAAGCTGGCCGCCGAGGGTAAAGTTTGTACAACAATCCTGAAATTATATAACGAGGAAGCCATAGTAGTTGAACCGGCAGGAGCATTATCCGTCGCGGTCCTCGATCAATGCAAGGATCAGATCAAAGGCAAAAAGGTGGTTTGTGTAATCAGCGGCGGTAATAATGATATCGCCCGTATGCAGGAGATCAAGGAGAAATCATTACTGTACGAAGGATTAAAACACTACTTCATCGTACGTTTCCCGCAACGCCCGGGAGCTTTAAAGTTATTTGTGAATAATGTTTTAGGCCCGCATGACGATATCACCCGTTTTGAATTCATTAAAAAAACCGAAAAAGAACAAGGCCCGGCGTTGGTAGGCGTGGAATTAGCCAACAGGGCTGATTACGAAGGCCTGTTACAACGCTTTAAAGAGCACCGCTTTGAGGTTATTGAACTGAATAAAGAGCAGACTTTGTTTGAGTATTTGGTGTAAAATTCCGCCCCTTATTAAGTTGTCATTTGAAACGAGGGACGAGTGAGAAATCTTAAACAATCGATCCGCCTGTTAAGAGTATAAGATTTCTCTTCGCTACGCTCATTCGAAATGACAAATCGTTATTACCTATCTACCATTCAAGCCCGGCAATATCTTTTTGTCAGCAGGCAAAGCTTTATATTTCTGGTAGGCATCATTAACATATAGCGTTAACGAGGGGCCATTATTGCTTTTAACATATGCATAGCTTGGCCGGTATATCGACATAAAACTTTGCAGCTCGTCGCCCTTTAAAGGCACAATATTGCTTACAAATGCAGCGGTAAAATATTTATCTATATAACGTTCCTGCTCCTCTTTTTCAAAGAAACGTTTAAGGCGGCGGGCATCCCTCCCCTCTTTTGAGAACCGGTGCTTGGCGAAAGCGGGTAAACTTTACTCTTTCTATAGATTTCCGGATACTCCACATGCGGATCAAACGCCCTGCGTGAGGCGGTGATATTAACCTGGTTCAAGGCTATCCCCATCGGCTTTAATACAATCCTTAAGGGCTTATAATCTACCACCAGTACCGTATCGGGCACATAACCCGGCGAGTCAAAAACCACTAATTGGTTTAAGCCCCCTTTATCTGGAAGTTACCGTTTTTATCAACCAGCGTAATTTGTTTATTGCTGGTATTATGTACAAAAACATTGGTCAGTTTTTCGTTGGTACCCTGTTCAACTACGGTGCCTTTAATAACATCCTGCGCGTTGGTGGCACGGGCAATAAATAACAATGCGATAAATACAAGGTAGCGTTTCATAGGTCTTAGAATTATACTGTTAAAATTAATCAATTATAATACCAATGTTAATGTTTAACATCTTTTAACAAAATACACTAAGCAAAGAACCCGGCTTAGGGCCGGGTTCTTGTTATTTAGTTAGTCGTTACTTTTTTGCTGTCCAAACATCGTTTGCACGGTTGGCATCCGGTAGTTTATGATCAGGGTCATAAGTAACGGATTCTATAGCTTCCGTTGAAGGATAGATGAAAGACCAGCTTACATTACGCTCCCAAATTTCGGCAGTGTAGTTAACCCGGTCTGTTTTGCCGCTAACGGTCTTGATCTCCAGCGTTACCGGCATAGCCATTTTCTCCAGGTTGTCGATAGTGATGATCGAGCCTTTTGCTGCGTCGCCATCTACATAACTTACCGCGCGAACGCCAACATCCAGCTGCCAGTTATTTACAAACCAGCCTCTCCAGAACCACTGTAGGCTTTCGCCGGAAGCTGCTTCCATTGTACGGAAGAAATCATCAGGCGACGGGTGTTTATATGCCCAACGCTCGATGTAAGTTTTAAACGCATAATCAAAACGCTCAGGGCCTAAGATCTGCTCGCGCAGCATTACTAAACCGGCGCTTGGTTTGCTATACAATAATGTACCGTTGTTGGCTTCTTTAAGGTTATCAGGGTTGCTCATGATAGGCTCAAGTGTTGGCCTGGTGAATGCCTGGGCGGTTGGGCCAAAAGCACGGCCACCGCGCATGTTTTCGCCATTCATCGCGTTAGCTGTTGATAGTGTGTTGATGAAGTATTAAAGCCTTCATCCATCCAGCCGTATAAACGCTCGTTTGAGCCAACTACCATCGGGAACCAGTTATGGCCAAACTCATGGTCGATAACACCCCAGCCACCCCGGCCTACAAACACAATACCCGGGTATTCCATACCACCGGCACGGCCCACGGCAACAGTTGCGTTAGGGTAAGGATATTCAAACCATTTTTTTGAATTGTATTCGATAGAGTATTTCGCATACTCGGTCGAGCGTGCATTGCGTGCAGCGCTTGAAACTGTATAAGCCGATATAGCTAACGGTTTTTTCCGCTTGGCATGTCCATTTTAGCAGCATCGATAACAAATGAAGCGGCGGTTGACCATGACGCATCGCGTGCGTTCCTCACCACGAAATGCCAGGTTAACTCTGATTTACCCGCCGGGCGCGATGCCGGGGTAAATACTTCGTTTGGTTTTACAATAAATACAGTCTTGTCGCTTTTTGCAGCCTCGGCCCATCTTGCTAATTGGGTAGGTGTATATACATCCTTAGGGTTTAACAGCTGACCGGAGCATACGACGATATTTTTAGCAGGCACGGTAATGTTGATATCAAAATCGCCATACTCTAAATAAAACTCGCTTTCGCCGGTGTATGGCAGGGTGTTCCAGCCTTGCAGATCGTCATACACACACATCCGTGGGTACCATTGCGCAACCTGGAATACTTTACCTTCAGGATTATTTACAATACCCATACGGTCCGACCCATAGTCAGGAGATATGAATGACCAATCTATTTTAAACTGAATTTTACCACCAGATGGGATACCGGCCGGTACAAATACCTGCATACGGGTATCGTTGATCAGGTATTTAGCAGTAGTGGTAGTTGTTTTACCATTTACTGTTGATATGATAGCGACAGATTTGATCTTATCGCCGGCATCAAATATTTGCCCCATGCCCCAGTTACGGCTGCTTTGCAATACTTTGCCATCGGCACTTTTAACTAAAGGTACTTGCTTAACGCCCCGAGAATCTTGCTTGAACAGGTTTTGATCTAACCACATCCACACAAAAGTTAGTTTTTGCGGGCTGTTGTTAGTATAGGTAATAACCTCAGAACCACTGATCTCGTTCTTCACCGTATCAATTCTCGCGTCGATCTTGTAATCGGCACGGTTTTGCCAATATTTTGGGCCGGGTTGTCCGTCGGCCGCTCTAAACTCGTCGCCATTTTTTGTGTAGAAAAATGGTTTCCGTGTTTCGTTGTAATTGTACTTGGTTTCGGGCGCGTTTGGCTCGGTATAGGGTGCACCGCCTCTTTGGCGGACCGCAGGGCGCATAGCAGCGCCAGGGGTGGTTGCAGGCGGAGTATTTTGTGCCATAGCGGTGGCCATACTTGCCATTAAAGCCAGTGTTAAACCGGCAGCGGAATTCAGTTTCATCAGTTAATTTTAAAATGTGAAACGTAAAAATATAAAAATAACCAACCCGATTTAGACGTAAACAAATTATTACGTTGGGCTATTACCCTTTTGTCATTTCGAACGGAGTACGAGGAGAAATGCTAATACGCGATAATAGCAAGGGGTATAAGATTTCTCCTGTTGGTCGAAATGGCAAGCGGGGGCTATTTTTTGAAATGATCCTTATAGACATTCTCATCAAATCCAAAATACAGGAAACCGCCATCCTCAATTACCGGGCGTTTTATCATGCTGGTTTTGGCTTCAAGTAGTTGCAGGGCATCTTTATTGGTTTTAATGCTGTTTTGAGTATCAGCATCAAGTCCGCGCCAGGTTGTGCCTTTTTTGTTTAAAAAGGTTTCGTAACCTGCTTTGGTATCCCACTCCTGCAGTTTTTCGGGGCTTATACCCAGTTTTTTAAAGTCGTGAAACTCATACATAACCTGGTTGGCTTTAAACCAGTCTAACGCTTTTTTAACCGTGTTGCAATTGGTAATTCCGTATACTTTCATACGGTAAATTTAGCAAGAATTAATTTCTCCCGTTGGCAGCATCGTCATTATTAATGCCGCGCTGGTTCTTTTTGATTGAGCCATTAAACTTGCCGAATTTGTACACGAAGTTAAACCCGGCCGTACGTAAAAAGTTCATCCGGTAGTTATAGGTGATATAGTCGGGCGTTTCGTTAAAGAAATCAAGCTTATTAAACTTGGCGAAAGGGTTGCTGACAAATAAGGCAACTGATGCCTTTTTATTAAACAGATCTTTTGAAGCACTATAAGCGTTATTGAAGTAGAAGTTATCCCTGCCTTGTAAGAATACATAACGGCTATCAAACCCAACTTGTACACCTACTCTATAACCACCATCAAACTTAAAACTGGTAAAAGTAAAAATATGCCCTTGCTGCCCGCTGTTAGTAAAAAACTGGCCGTTATAGGTGCCTTTTAAATACACCTGCATCAGCTCGGCATTTATGTTAACATCAAGTTTTTTGGTGATAGGGTATTGAATATTTGCATCAAGCCCCCAGTTTTTGTTTGAGCCTACGTTAGCGTAGCTATTGGTAGTTATCCTGTTATTAACCGATACTATCGGTTGTATGGTATTATTAGCAAACGCATAATGCGCGAGAATATTAACCGAGCCCTTGGCGAAATTGCTATATCCCAACTCAAAGTTATTGGTAACAGCCGGGCGCAGAGCTGGGTTACCCATGCTTATAAAGTTAGGGTTTGATCTGTCGGCAAAGGGGTTAAGCTGACCTATTATAGGCCTTTGTATCCGCTGTGTAAACCCAAAAGTTATATTGCTGGTTGTATTGATAGTGCGCTGTGCAGAAAACGACGGAACAAAATTATTATATCCCCGGTCGAACGCGCCGCCGCCGGTCTGGGAAAAATCGGCATCTATTTTGGTGCGTTCAAAACGCAGCCCGCCTTTAACAGTCCAGTTAGTAAATTTTAGCTGGTATGAGTTATATATGGCATAAACATCCTGGTGATAGGTAAAATCGTTAGTTTGTTTCGCATCTGTTTGGTATTGGTTGGTTGACGCCAGCGTATCATTATGGAAATTACTGAAGTTGTTACGCAATATCATTTTACCACCGGCCTCTATGGTTAGCACCTTCATTGGCTGCACGTAGTCTAACTGGGTGGTATATTCTTTTGATCCCGAATTATTGTACTGCCTGTAATCGGGCGCGGTATAACCAACACCATGATCTGATACTATATCACTAAACTGCTTATTATCGCTACTGCTGTATTTGTACGATGCGGTTAACAATTGGCCCTTATTATGTTTAAATCCAAGCTGGTAATTGATACCCATATCCTGCCCGCTGTAAGCGCCCCGGCCCCTGTTTGATAAGTAGTATTGTTGAACCAATGTTTTTGCAGCGTTGCGCGCAAAAGTGGTTTGATCATTACCGGAAGTATTAGTTCCATTAAAACGATTATAAGTACCGGTAATTAAATTAAGTGTATCTATCTCAAAGCTCAACTCGTTACTATTATACGTATTGTTTCCCCCTCTTGATTGTAAACCATCCTGCACCGGGGTAGATAAGGGAGTGTAAAAAGTACTCTCGTTACCGAACCTTGAATACATATTCGGATTTTTACCGCTACCTACAAATCCGCTATAGCCTACTTTACCCTGCTTTACGGTCAAGTTCAAATTAGCTCTATAGCCATATACAGTATTATAGTTTAACCCCATCGATCCGTTATATCCCTGCGCGCCTTTTTTTGTGGTGATGATATTGATGATCCCTGCCAGCCCTTCAGCATCATACTTTGCAGGTGGCGTGGTAATAACTTCTATGCTAACAATGTTGCTGCCCGGCATCGCTTTCAATATATCCGATGGATTACGTGCCATCATAGCCGATTCTTTACCGTTGATCAGGATCTTATAACTCCCGCTGCCACGCAGTTTGATATTATCTGATGCATCAACTGAAAGTAATGGCACTTTACGGATCATATCCAGCGCGGTAACAACTTTGCTTTCCGGGTCGGCCTGCACATCGTAGGTTAGCTTATCAACCTCTTGTTTCATCAAGGGTTTAACACCTGTTACCGTCACCGTGTTTAATTGTTTGCTGGTTGTGGTTATTGATATATTGCCAGTATTAATAACACCTATGGTATCTTTCAATAAAACACTTTTGCTTTGATAGCCCATGTTAGCGATAGCCAGCTGGTATTTACCTGCAGGTACAGTTAATTCAAAACTGCCGTCGTCTTTAGTTAAAACACTTTTTACTATAGCCCGGGTTTGCAGATTTTGCAGTCCGATAGTAGCATAGCCAACTGGTTGCTTGGTCACAGAGTCGGTTACAGTACCTTTAACAGTAAGATTTTTTGGAGATTGACCGAAAGATAAAAGGGCGCAGCAAACTGCTACAAAGGCAAGGAAAAGTAGTTTCATAAAGTTAATTGCCTATATAGACGTGTTAATTAAGAAACCGTTACAGGAAAATGCATAATTACCGGTATTTATATTTCCCGCTGTTTAGTATCATCATTATAAAGACGCGAATGTCCCTATCCCGTTACACTTTTTTAAAACTTTAACCTAATTTAACTGAAATGGGGAGTTCCAGCTTGGACTCCTTTTATTTTACTGAAGTGTGCCTTTAATTTCAGGAAATACCTTTCGTAAGCAAAATACGACACACAAGGAACTACGATTATAAAAAATAGTTTCCCGGGAAAAGTTGTCATGATGGAAGGCAGCCGTGTATCATTAAATACAAATAATTGTTGCCATATATATATGCTGTAGGAGAGCTTACCGATAAAAGATAGAATTTTAGAATTAAGAAACCTATAAATCACATCATTACCCGGAGTAATGTTCGAGGCAATAATATAAGCTATCAAAATAGCTATAATTAAATTAATATAGACTGCTTTAATGGTATAAAACGGGTCATACCTTAGATAGAATATGATAAAAATAGCCAACAGATTACCTATAACCTTAAACGATAACAGCCATTGGTAGTTAATCCCTTTTTTAAAATCAACATAGACAATAAGCAGCCTGTTGCTATAGATTGAAACTTAATAAAGTAATGTGTAAAATAATAAAACACACCGTGATTTATTGATTGAATCAACTCTTGCAAACCACAAAGTACAGGCAACACAATTACTATAAATATTACTGCCCAATAGAATATCTTATAGTTCTTCTTTAAAAAGAATGGAAAGATAATATAAAACTGCTCTTCGATAGATAAAGACCAATAATGTCCAAGTTGTACCGTATCCCCATGCGCCCGAAAATAGCTGAAATTCATAATGTAAAATAATGCAGCTAAATATTGAAACCAGGCTATTTGCAGATGAAAAAAATGATCAAGAATAAAAACAACAGCTATATACAAATAAGCCACCGGAAATATTCTTAACACCCGCCTGATATAAAAATCTTTAAGAGATATGGTGCCGGTTAGCAATTTTTCTTTTAAACACAATGACGTGATCAAAAAACCGCTTATCACAAAAAAAATATTAACACCTAATGGTCCGTTAAAGATCATGGTGTAAAAATAGTTCGAGGATAGCGTAAGGTGAGATACCACTACCATGATGATAGAAACTCCCCTTAACCCATCTAAAGATGGTATATGCTTTTGATTGGCGATTTCCAGCAAATGATTTGTGGGCCGGACAGACGTTTGGTTTGTAACACGCATACAATTATGAAACAGGCTAAGTGTTTAAAGATAATGTTTATACGCTTAAAGTAGTCTTACTCAACCAAATTTACCGATAGCAGATGCTGGTTATTTATTAAACTTCGTCATCGTCAGCTCAGTCCCTATCGTCGCAAAGCTTTTTATCATTTCTATTGAGCGGTCTATCAAAACCGGTAACTCGGGTTGTTCGTCAGCATCAAATCCGCTTAACACATAATCAACCTGCCGGCCTTTAGGGTAATTATCGCCAACGCCAAAACGCAGACGGGCGTATTCGTTATTACCTAAGGTAGCCTCTATATGTTTTAAGCCGTTATGGCCGGCTGCGCTTCCTTTGGGCTTAAGGCGCAGGGTACCTAATGGCAGGGCAATATCATCAACCAATACCAATACGTTCTCAACGGGGATCTTCAACTCATTCATCCAGTGATTAAGCGCTTTTCCGCTTAAGTTCATGTAGGTGGTTGGTTTTATTAAATGCAGGGTGCGGCCCTTGTGGCTAACCTCGGTGTAATAAGCCAGGCGCATGTTGTGAAATTTTGCCCCCTCCTGTTTGGCCAGCTCATCCAATATCATAAACCCGATGTTATGCCTTGTATCGGCATACTCGGGCCCAATGTTACCTAAACCTACTATCAGATATTTCATATTATTGTTAACCGGCACCGGCCTTGCAATTGCAGACTTTGGCTTTTTTAAAAATTTTGCAAAATATGGACGCATCCCCATTAGCCCTTAGCCTCCTAAAGGGGAAGCTGATATGCTGCGAAGATATTAACATTAAATAAAAAAGCGACTGACACATGTCAATCGCTTTAGTTTCCTCTTTATTCCCCTTCAGGGGTTAGGGATTTATTTACCTTTAGCTGCTTCCTGCTCTGCCTGACGTAATGCACGTGAAGTAGTTACAGAAACAATAGTATCTTCTTTAGTATTTAAGATAGTAAGGTTAGGGATGCTAACTTCACCAACTTTTACAGATTTACCTACCTCTAAAGCGGCAATGCTAACTTCGATAAAGTCTAAATGATCTTTAGGAAGTGCTTTAACTTTAAGCTTACGTAATTTTTGTACCAGTTTACCACCTACTTTAACACCTGGCGAAGTACCTGTTAAACGCACAGGGATATCGATAGCGATAGGTTTAGCCTGGTCTAACAATAAAAAGTCTACGTGTATGATCTGCTCAGTTAATGGATGGAACTGCAAATCTTTAATAATAGCCTGTGATTTAACACCAGCAATGTCAAGGTCGATGAAATGAACAACCGGCGTATAAACTACGGCTTTCAAATCAGCTGCGGACACCGAAAAGTGGGTTTGTGTTGCACCACCGTAAAGCACTGCCGGTACCAAAGCACGGTAACGCAGCTCTTTCGCGTCTCTTTTCCCTACGTTCTCTCTTGGAGAACCGCTAATAGCAATTGATTTCATTTTTAATTATTTATTTGTTTTTAAAGCCTCACCCCAACCCCTCTCCAAAGGACAGGGGCTATCGTAAGGATATTTTAATTCATTTTACACAAGCCATTCAAGTCCTCTCCTTTGGAGAGGATTTAGGTGAGGCCTACTCTACTTTAAAAAGCTGGCTTATTGAGCCATGCTCGTTTACATTCATTATCGCTTTTGCAAACAGGTCGGCGGTTGATAACACGGTTATCTTAGGGCTTTGCTGTTTAAGCGGTATGGTATCGGTAACTATCAACTCGGCTAACGCAGAGTTCTCAATAGTTTCGTAAGCATTGCCTGATAATACAGGGTGCGTACAAACCGCACGTACACTGGCGGCACCTTTGTCCATAATTAATTGCGCTGCTTTAGCTAATGTGCGGGCAGTATCGCAAATATCATCTATCAATACAATGTCCTGGCCGGTAACATCACCTATCAGGGTCATTGATTCAATTTCGTTGGCGCGTTTACGTTGCTTATCGCAAATAACCACCTCGGCGTTAAAGAACTTGGCAAAGCCACGCGCCCTGTATGATCCGCCCATGTCAGGCGAAGCAATGGTGAGCATTTTCAAACCCGGCTTTTTATATAAGGTACAAAAATTATTGAACCATCCAGGTGATCAACCGGGATGTCAAAAAATCCTTGTATCTGTGCAGCGTGCAGGTCCATGGTCATTATGCGGTCAATGCCCGCGGCAACCAATAAATTTGCAACCAGCTTAGCGCCTATAGCAACGCGCGGGCGGTCTTTCCTGTCCTGCCCGGCCAAACCAAAATAAGGGATAACGGCGTTTACGTGATGGGCCGATGCGCGGCGACCGGCATCTATCATCATTAATAACTCCATTAAGTTATCGGTAGGCTGATGGGTAGAATTTATCAGGAACAGATCACAACCACGTACAGACTCATTAAAGTGGGGCTGGAACTCGCCATCGCTAAAGCGCGATAAGGCTGACTGGCCCAACTCCTGCCCATAAGCATCGGCAATTTTCTGCGCCAGATCTATTGATCCGGAACCTGCAAATAATTTAACCGTGTTAAACTGTAAAGGCATCTTTTGATTTCGAATTTCGAATATTCGATTTCGAATTGGTTAATGAGTTAATAGCTATAAACAACAATTCGGATTTCATTTCCCTCCAGACCTAAATCCGAAATTGAAAATCCGAAATCCGAATTGATTTGTTGCCCGACCAGGATTCGAACCTAGACAAACGGTACCAAAAACCGTCGTACTACCATTATACTATCAGGCAATCTCCTCCTCCGAAAACATACGTCCCGAAAAGGAATGCAAATATAAGACGAAATCTTCAACTTCAAAATGGAAATTTCAAAAAAATAAGGTCCCACAAAATATCCTCCGGAAGGGGAGACTTTAAGTGCTGATTACTAAGCCCTCCCTACCGGCGAGGGCTGGGTGGGGCGCGTAAATTATGTTAAAAAATGCTAAATCCTTCCCTATTTAGCTGCAACATCGGGTTAGTTTCTTATTTTCGTTGCTTGAATAAACCACTACTTTTTGTAATTTCTTAAAATGAAATATAATAAAATCAACAATCTGTTTGGCTGGCTGGCCTTTGCAATTGCTACTATTACCTACGTTTTAACGCTTGAGCCATCATCAAGCTTTTGGGATTGCGGCGAATTTATTGCCTGTATATACCGCCTGCAAGTGGCCCACCAACCGGGTGCGCCGTTGTTTACCATGCTGGGCAAAGCGTTTTCGCTACTATCATTTGGCGATATTACCAAAGTTGCTTACTGGACCAACATGGCATCGGCCTTAGCCAGCAGCGCTACCATATTGTTTTTATTCTGGACCATTACCGCACTTGCCAAAAAAATCCTGATTAAAAAAGAAGGGGATTTACACCTCACCAATATCATATTAATCATTGGCGCCGGTTTAGTTGGATCATTAGCTTATGCTTTCTCTGATACCTTTTGGTTCTCAGCCGTCGAATCGGAAGTTTATGCGCAATCATCATTATGCACCGCTATTGTTTTTTGGGCGATATTAAAATGGGATGCACATGCCGACGAACCGGGTGCTGACAAATGGATCATTTTCATAGCCTATGTAATGGGCCTTTCTATAGGTATCCACTTATTAAACTTACTGGTTATACCGGCTATAGCGCTGGTTATTTATTTCCGCAAATCGCCAACGGCAACTACCGGGGGCACAATTAAGGCCTTTTTATTGGGCGTGGTAATTGTAGCCGCGGTGCTGTGGGGCATTATTCAATACACGGTAAAAGGCGCCGCGTTTTCTGACCTGTTCTTTGTAAATACTTTAGGATTTGGCTTCGGCAGTGGCGCTATCGCCTTCTTCCTGTTGCTTACCGCTACTATTGTCTCCGGTATAATCTTTACCAAAAACGAGAGCAAAACTGCGCTAATTGTAATGGTAGCAAGCTTTATTTTAACGCTTACCATCAGCGCCGGCATATTAGGCCTGGTATTAGCTATCGCGATTGTTGCGCTGTTAGAGTATATCGTTAAGATCCGTACCAAACGCTTTGCCTTAAACAGCTTTTTAATATGCTTTGCGTTTATATTATTTGGCTACAGCTCGTTTGTGATGATTGTTATCCGTGCTAAAGCGGGTACCAATTTAAATAACAGCAACCCGCAGGATGCATTCGCGCTGAACGGCTACCTTAACCGCGACCAGTACGGCGATACGCCATTATTATACGGTCAGTTCTTCGACTCAAAACCTGTAGACCAAACCGAAGGTGCAACCCTATATCGCCGCGGCGAAAAGAAATATGAAGTTGCAGGTAAAAAGCTGACCACAATTTACGACCGCAACACCATCTTCCCCCGCATGTTTAGCGAGAAAGCCGGCCACGCCGATTTTTACAGGAGTTGGGTGGGGCTTGGCGAGGGCCAGAACCCAACCTTTGCCGATAACCTTAACTTCTTTTTTACCCGGCAGGTTAACCAAATGTATACCCGCTATTTTATGTGGAACTTTGCCGGCCGCACCAATGAACTGGATGGACAGCAAAAAGGTATAGACGGCGACTGGATAAGCGGCTGGAACTTTAGCAAACAACTGCCCTACTCGGTAACTAAAAGCAAGAGCTATAACCGCCTGTTCTTTTTACCGCTGATTTTGGGGCTTATGGGGATTTACTTCCACTTTAAGCGTAACCAAAAAGACGCCGGTGTGGTTGGTGTCCTTTTCTTCTTCACTGGTATTGCCATATTGCTATACCTTAATCAGGACCCACTGCAACCGCGCGAGCGTGATTATGCCTACGCGGGTTCTTTTTATGCTTTCGCGATATGGATAGGCCTGGCGGTATTATTTATTGCTGATCTGTTAAGAAGAAACAAAGAAAAAGCGGTTAACGCGGCCGTATTATCAACTGTTGTTTGTTTGGCTGTTGGGCCGATATTAATGGCTAACCAGAGTGGGACGATCATAACCGGTCTACCAAGCTTACGCCGCATGATATGGCATACAACTACCTAAACTCGTGCGCGCCAAATGCCATATTGTTTACTTATGGCGATAACGATACCTACCCGGTATGGTACCTGCAGGAAGTAGAAAATGTACGCCCGGATGTACGCATAGTAAACTTAAGTTTGTTAGGCACCGATTGGTATATTAAACAAATGAAAACCAAAATGAATGAATCGGCGCCATTGCCTATTACTATGGCTAACGATAAGTTTAAAAACGGCACACGCGATGTTATTTATTTTAATGATGCCAAGCTGCCGGGCTATTCTGAGTTAAAGGATGTGTTTGACTTTATGCTGTCGGACAATAAAGACGCTATGGCACAGTATGAAAATGGCGAATCGGTAAACTACCTACCTACCAAAAACTTAAAAATAACGGTTAATGCCGATGAAGTAATAAAAACCGGGACACTACCTGCCGACAAGCGCGACCAGATAGCACCCGAGGTTAATTTTACCTACCCCGCCAGTTTGTTACTAAAGATAATTTAGCATTACTGGATATCCTGTCGCATAACAACTGGAAAAGGCCCATTTACTTTACCGTTACCGTGCCATCTGAAAGTATGATAGGCTTAGGGAAATACATGTATAACGAGGGCTTTACTTATCATTTATTACCATTAAAACCTGATACCGCCGCCCAGCCACTGGAAAGCACCAATAGCATGGTGATGTATAATAATATGATGAATAAGTTTAAATATGGCAACATGAAAACGGCCAGTTACCTCGACCATGAATCTTTAACCATGTTTTACCCGTTAATTAGCCGCTTATACACTAACCTCGCCGAGAACCTGTATAAAGAAGGCCACGCCGACCTGGCTAAAAACGCGTTACGTAAATACAATGAAGTAATGCCGGATATCATCCCCGCGCAGGAAGTTGCGGAATCAAGTCAGCCCGATCGCTTCCGCCCGCAAGGCCATACTCCCGGCCCGGCGTGCTGACAGGCCTTTACGCTTTTTTTTCTAATACTCATTAATAAGAAGATGTTGTTTCTGTCCTAAAACTGTCGTACGGGCAGCTTCGGGCGAAATCAGGTAAAACAAGGTGGGCTGTGCGGCTGCAAAGGCATTGGTAATTTTGACTGAAGCGAGGGTTTTGTGCGACAACAGGAGGCAAAAGGACCGGGCCTTAGGTTTTACCTGATTTGCAGCGCATAAGGCCATGTGCGGCAGAGAAGCCTCCTATCCAGCATCAATACCCAATCGCCAACGCACCGCCCGATGCGCCTTCGCCAATAACCACGCAAATAACCGGAACTTTTAACACGGCCATTTCCAGCAAATTACGGGCGATAGCCTCGCCTTGTCCGCGCTCTTCGGCCTCAAGGCCGGGGAACGCTCCGGGAGTATCAATCAGGGTAACTACCGGTTTGCCAAATTTTTCAGCCAGCTTCATCAATCTTAAAGCCTTGCGGTAACCTTCGGGGTTAGCCATACCAAAATTACGGTACTGGCGCTCCTTGGTGTTACGGCCCTTTTGGTGGCCGATGAACATTACAGTTTCGCCGTTTAAGGTACCAAAGCCGCCTATTATCGCTTTATCGTCGCCAACGGTACGGTCGCCATGCAGTTCTATAAAATCATCGCACATCAACTCTAAATATTGTAAAGTATAGGGTCTTTCAGGATGACGGGAGATCTGTACTTTTTGCCAACCGGTAAGGTTGCCATATATTTCTTTCTTTGCTGCTTCTAATTTATTGTCCAGCTCGGTTAATGTTGCAGACATGTCTAACTTGTTCTTGTCTTCAACCTGCTTCACTTTTTCAATTTGGTGAAGCAACTCGGCCAGTGGTTTTTCAAAATCGAAACTAATCTTCATATCCTAACTAAATGAGGGCGCTAAATTAAATAAATCAAACGGCATATTCATCAATTACGTTTTTGCAGGCTTTCATACTTTTTTAACTGCTGTTGCGACAGTAGCTTTTGGGTTGATAAACAGGCCTGTAATAAGGCATTTCGCAGTTCGCCCCGGTAAGAGCCATACCCGGTAGCATAAAAAATAAGGTTACCATCCTGCACTTTATTGTACCTGAACATACTGTCAAGCATCTTTTCTGTATCAATAATAGAGCCACCAATCTGCAACCGGCGGCGGCGAAGGTAAGCGCTGGCCTCAGTAATTTTTTTGATCTGGATAGGGCTCAGGTCAATTTCATTGCGCCATTTTAATACTTTGTCCGGCAGCGGGTAGTGGTTCATTTCGGCCACGCGCGCCAGTCCTCACCTGCTTCGCCTTTTAAATAGGCCTGGTATTGCGCAGAAGTTAATGTTCTGGCAGGCGATCTTTTGCCGGTAGTATCGGTAAATTCTTGTGCATATCCGGTTACAAACAGCAACATCAAGAGCGAAGTAAAGCGTAATTTCATCAGCAATAATTTATGAGTTTCTTATAATGTTTAAACAATTATTATTTTTATTAATGAATTGATTATTAGATAGTTGACAGGTAAAATTTGTTTCATTTTGTTTCACCAGTTTTTATAATCAATTTACTGTCAATCTGTTAAGCCTAAATCTTGTTTCACTTGTTTCATCTGTTTCATCACATCGTGAAACAAAACACTTAGTACTGCTGGCTATTAAACACCATTAATGCCGCAAAGTTCATGTAATTTCATAATTTTCACTTATCCAACTCACCAGTCATGACCGTTACCGAAGTAATTGATCACCTTAAACAGAAAGCCGATGCCAGTACCACGCCGGTATGGCCCGCTTTGGTATTGCTAATGAAAAAGCATTGGGCGTTAAAATTCCAGAAGTGAGGGCATTATCAAAACTGATAAAAAAGGACCACGAGCTGGCCCAACAACTGTGGGATACCGGCATCCACGAGGCCCGCATACTGGCAACCCTGATAGCCGACCCAAAGCTAACCAACCCCAAACTAATTGATAACTGGACCAAAGATTTTGCCTCCTCGGGATGTATGCGACCAGGCCTGCGGCAATCTATTTGACCGCACGCCTTATGCTATTGACAAAGCACTGGAGTTTAGCAAACGTGAAGAAGAATTTATAAAACGCGCCGGCTTTGTGCTAATGGCTGAGCTTGCAGTGCATGATAAAAAGGCTGACGACCTGGTGTTTATCCGGTTCTTCCCCATCATAGAGCGCGAAGCCTGGGACGATCGTAACTTTGTGAAGAAAGCCGTTAACTGGGCGCTAAGGCAAATTGGTAAGCGCAACGGTACATTAAGGCCGCTGGCTATTCAATGTGCCGAGCGGATACAGCAGCAGGATAGCAAGGCTGCTAAGTGGATTGCGGGCGATGCTTTGCGGGAATTGAGGAAGTAAACCCCGCGTTAGGGATGGCAATGGATACCGGCCAGGCGCCTAAGGCCTGCAGGCGTATGAATGGACAGCCCGGGCCGAAGGCAACGCTATTATTATTATCAAACACATCCTAATTTATCTCCATTTACCATCAAACACTTTTAAGTATTAATTCCCCCATCCAAGATCAAAAAAATATATCTTTGCCCCTATTATGAGCAAGAATACCGACGAACTGTTTAAAAACGTTATAGCACACGCCAAGGAGTATGGCTTTGTTTTCCCGAGTAGTGAGATTTATGACGGCCTTAGTGCCGTTTACGATTACGGCCAGTTTGGCGCCGAATTGAAAAACAACATCAAAACCTACTGGTGGAAAAGCATGGTGCAAATGCACGATAATATTGTAGGGATCGATTCGGCTATATTTATGCACCCAAAGATCTGGAAAGCCAGCGGCCACGTTGATGGCTTCAGCGACCCGATGATAGATAATAAAGATTCGAATAAACGCTATCGCGCCGATCAGTTACTGGAAGACCGCATAGCCAAACTTGACGAAGAAGGAAAAACCAGCGAAGCCGAAGAGCTACAGGTGGAAATGGACAACGCGCTTAAAGCCGAAAACCTGCCCCGCCTGCGCGAACTTATCATCGAACAAAATATAAAATGCCCTATCAGCGGTACCACCAACTGGACAGAAGTGCGACAGTTTAACCTGATGTTTAGCACCCGTGTGGGCGCTATAGCCGATGAATCTGACACGATATATCTTCGCCCGGAAACTGCCCAGGGCATCTTTGTAAACTATTTAAACGTTCAAAAATCGGGCAGGATGAAAATTCCGTTTGGTATTGCGCAGATAGGTAAAGCTTTCCGTAACGAGGTTATTGCAAGGCAGTTCATTATCCGTATGCGCGAATTTGAGCAAATGGAGATGCAATACTTTGTACGCCCCGGCACACAGGCCCAATGGTTTGACAAATGGAAAGAAACCCGCCTTAAATGGCACCCGGCTTTAGGCACCGACGCGGCTAAATACCGCTACCATGAACATACCAAGCTGGCGCATTATGCCGATGCTGCCTATGATATCGAATTTGAGTTCCCGTTTGGGTTTAAAGAGGTGGAAGGCATCCACAGCCGTACCGATTTTGATTTGAGCCAGCACCAGCAGTTCTCGGGCAAGAAGATGCAATACTTCGACCCTGAGATTGACCCGGCTACCGAAAAACCTTATGGAAACTATATCCCCTACGTAATTGAGACATCAATTGGGTTGGACCGCATGTTCCTGCTAACCATGATCAACGCTTACCGGGAAGAAGACCTGAGCACAGATGAAAAACAAGACAGCCGCACCGTATTGCGCCTGCACCCTTGCCTTGCACCGGTTAAAGCGGCTGTATTCCCGTTAATTAAAAAAGACGGCCTGCCCGAAAAGGCCCGCGAAATAATGGACAGCCTTAAGCTGGACTTTAACCTGCAATACGAGGAGAAAGACGCCATAGGCAAACGCTACCGCCGCCAGGATGCTATCGGGACACCGTTCTGTATCACGGTTGATCATCAGACTTTAGAAGATAACACCGTTACCATCCGCCATCGCGACAGCATGAAACAAGAACGTGTTGCCGCCGACCAGTTAGATAAAATTATTGGCGATTTAGTAAGCTGGAAGAATTTGTTGAAGTAATTAACCTGATGCAGTCATAAGTCATGATCGGATAACAACTTATTAAAAGCCCGCTGAAAATATTAGCGGGCTTTTTTGATATTTATTATTGTCGATATTTTTTAAATAATAAGTTATACTTTTATTTTTAATTAATTGTCGATCAGTTCTATATTGAAACCTTATTTCGCTATACTTATTATTTTTAATCTGGCTGTGTTAAATGTGTTTGCAAAACAGCAAGACAGGTCAACTGATAGCCTTAAGAGGTTAGTTACAGCTTCTTTAAAAAGTTCGGCTAAACCTGATACGCTCATCATCAGCTGGCTTGATAAACTCGCAGAAAAATATTTTGAATCAATTCCGGATAGCACTACCTACTATGGCAATCTACAGGTAAAACTATCAAAACAGATCAACTTTAAAAAAGGCGTCGCGGATGGGCTGGCCCATATTGCTGATGTAAACACCTTTAGGGGAGATTATGAAATAGCTACCAGAAATTATACAACCGCATTAAATTTATACGAAGAAATAGGGTATGCTCATGGTATCTGCATAGGCTACCGGGGGTTAGGTTACATACAGGATTATCTGGGTAATTATGATACCGCACTTACACTTTACAATAAAGCGCTGCGTTGGTGTTCAAAAACAGCTGACGAAAGCGATCAGGCTGAATGTTATAACCTGATGGGTATTACTTACAATAACAAAGGAGAGTTTTCAAAATCGCTGGACTGCTACTTTAAAGCCTTGTTTTTTTATACTAAACATAATAACCATCTATCCGCGGCTAATGTATATAGCAATATCGGTTTAATTATGCATCAACTCGAAATGTATCCAAAAGCTATATCTTATTTTAACAAAGCACTTAGCGTTTGGGAGCGATTACATGACCAGCAGGGAATTAGTACCGGGTGCCAAAATATAGGTGAAACACTAATTGCACAACAACGCTATAGCGAGGCCATTAAATTTTTAAGGCGGGCATCAGTAATATTCCATCGTCTTGACGACACTGATGGCAAAAGTTTGGTTTATTATGATCTGGGGCTTTATCATTATTATACCAAAAATCTCGACTCTGCACTTTATTACCTTAACCTTTCTTTAAGTACATCAGCCAACAATAAGATCTTATTTAACAGGGCCAATGCTAATATCGGTTTCGCATTAGTTTATAACTTAGAGAAGAAATACCAGCAAGCTTACAACCACGCAATACAGGCCCAAAACATAGGTGCTAAGCTAAACAGCCTGTCTATTAAAACCAATGCAGCTTTAGCGCTTAGCAAGGCCCCTGCGGGGTCTAAAACGTTTTGAAGAGGCCTACCATCAGTATGAATTGTATTCGACTTTAAAAAGCGATCTGAAACACAACGAAAGTGTAAATAAAATAATGTTTTATAACCGGAGCTCGACTTCGCCAAAAAACGAAGAGACCTCGCAGCCAAACAACGTCAGAAAGAAAAAGTTTACCAACAAAAAATAGCCAAACAAAACACTGAGAATCAGGTGTCGGCAGCCGTTATTCTTATATTGGCCATAATAGCGTTGGTTTATTATGTCGCAAAAAGCAAACAGCAAAAAATTAATGCCTTATTGGCCGCCCAGCAAGCCGACCTTAACACCCGTGCCGCTAAACTAAACGAACTAAACATACTAAAGGACCGCCTGATAGGTGTGCTTGCACACGACCTGCGGGCGCCTATAAGTACGCTAAGAGGGTTATTTAACCTGATGATTGATACCAGCATCAGCACCGAGGAATTTATAGCCATGACGCCTAAGGTATTTAATACACTGGAGCACACCTCTGATTTTTTGGATACCCTGCTGTTCTGGATAAACAGCCAGTAGACCTGGCCGAGGACCGCACAACCAATTTTGGATTGATTGATATTCTGAACCGCGAGTTATTGCACATGGAAGATAAGCTCAAGCAAAAAAACATTACCACTAAAATAAACGTAGCCATTAATGCCGTGGCACACGCCGATCCAAATTCGGTGCGGATTGTGGTGCATAACTTTTTAACCAATGCCATTAAATTCTCAAACCGCAACGGTCTTATCGAGATCTCGGCCTGGTTGGAGGACGATGAGAGCGTGTCATTTTGCTTAAAGGACAACGGCGTGGGTATGCGTCCTGAATATTTAAGCACCCTGTTTAAAAGCCAGGTAACCAGCGCTACCGGCACCGAAAACGAAAGCGGCACCGGCATGGGCCTGCTGTTTTGCAAGGACCTGATAGAAAAACAAAAAGGAAAGATCTGGGCCAAAAGCGCCCTCGGCCGTGGTACCGAACTTTGCTTTATGCTGCCTGCCGGCCATTAAAGCCCGGCTTAACTTAAAACAATTATAGCCATTATGCTATTTGTTTGTTAAACTTATATATCATGGCTGCTAAAGAATATCCCTTCTATTTAAAAACCACCGTAATACTATTTGGGCTGGTTTTGCTGGTTTACGTATTTGCACAGTTAGAAGATATATTGGTGCCTCTGGCTTTCGCGGCGTTTTTGTCGGTATTGCTTAATCCGCTGGCCAACCGGTTCGAGCACTATGGAATCCCCAAAATTTACGCTATTTGTTTGGCAATGCTGATAGCCTTTGTAGTGGTGGCGGCGGTATTTTATTTCCTGTCCACCCAGATCATCCAGTTTGGCGACTCACTGCCTATGCTCAAACAAAAATTTGCCGAGATGTCTGTCGACCTTAAAAAGTGGATAGCCGCTACTTTTGGCCTGGCCGTAAAAAAGCAGGACCAAATGATAAAAGATGCACTGGGTAGCAGCCAGGCCATGGTTGGCCAAACTGTGGGCTCGCTGTTTGGTACCTTGGGTGTCATACTATTGCTGCCGGTATATATATTTTTAATGATGTTGTATAAAACACTTATTCTTAATTTTTTATACGAAGTATTCGCAGAAGAAAATCTAAAAAAGGTGAGCGAAGTTTTAAAAGAAACCAAAACCGCCATACAAAGCTATATCGTAGGGTTGCTGATCGAAATGATGATCGTAGCCGCCATGAACTCAGCAGCGCTATTATTGTTAGGTATAAAATACGGGGTGTTAATAGGCTGTATAGGCGCCATACTAAACTTAATACCCTACCGGGCGGTATAGTGGCTATAGCATTGCCGGTGCTAATGGCAACTGTAACCAAGGACGGCTACAGCACCCAACTGCTGGTAATATTAGCCTATGCGGTTATCCAGTTTATTGATAATAATATCCCGGTGCCGCGCATCGTATCATCCAAGGTACAAATCAATGCGCTGGTGTCCATCGTGGTGGTATTGCTGGGTAATGCACTATGGGGCGTAGCGGGCATGTTTTTATCTATCCCCTTTATAGCGGTACTTAAAATCATCTTCGACCGTATTGACGACCTTAAACCCCGGGCAAAATATTAGGCGACAACATCCCCACCAAACACATGGGACAGCTATGGAGCAGGCGCCGCAAAGAAGCGGTGGGCGTGAAATAGCTTAACAAACCTTGATTTGTGGTTGGTACCATTTTGGCATGGCTGCTGGTGTAATTAAGCCGCCGGGGAAGGCAAACAAATCAGCGCGCCAATATTAGGGGCTGATCAATAAATAGATCACTTGCTATTTAATTGGTATCTTTATATAAAAATCTGATTTATTATGAAGTGGGCATTTTCTGTAAAAAACAAAGTTAAAGCGGCGTGTATATTTTCAATTTTAACTGTATTGTTGTTGTTGGCCAATGTAGTTAGCCAAAACCATGTGGCGACATTGGATAAAACGCTGACATCGCTAAGAAACGACAGGCTATTGCCTGCGGCTTTTGCTCACGAAATGAACAATTTGCTTTATGAGAATAAACTCATGATGGCTAAAAATAGTAGTCCGGCAAGTATAAAAACTAATCTTACCGCTATTGAAACTTTGGCAAAGAAATATGAGGCTACTCATTTAACCCCGAAGAAGCCGCCCAATGGGCCGTTTTTAGGTTGCAACTGAAGAGCTTTTCGTTATTAACTAACGGCCAGGGGCAAATAGCATTAAGCGAGGTTTACTTTACACAGCTACAGCAATCTTTAAACCAGCTGATAAATATCCAGGTTGCCGAAAGCAGCCGGCTAATGGAAACCGGGAAAAGTGTTGTAAGTAATAATGTGTTGTTATCGAATTTTATTACCGGCCTTTGCCCGGTATTTGGTTTAATTACCATGATTTTATTAAACACCAATTATCACACTTTGCACAAGCCCGAACAACGGCACTCGTTGAATTAAGACTACTGTGTATATAAAGATCGATAAGACATAAACAAAAACAGCCCCGAATATCCGGGGCTGTTTTGTTGGGGCTCTTTTTTATTTTAATTTTTGGGATATCCCGGGTTTTGCTGCAGGGCTGTATTTGTTTTCAGCTCTGTTGATGGGATCGGGTAAAGTCTCCTTGTTACATCTTTATTCATCGTCAGCACATCGTTTGGCAACGGATACTCAACTTCAAACTGGCCAAACCTTATCAGGTCATTACGGCGCCAGCCCTCCCATGATAGTTCGCGGGCGCGCTCGTCTAACAACACATCCAGATCAACGGTACCTGCTGCCTGCGCACCTGCGCGGCCACGTAATTTGTTAACCAGTATTAAAGGTGTTTCTAATACGCCGTTAACGGTAGTTGGCGCAGCGCCGCGCAAAATGGCCTCAGCTTTCATTAAATAAATATCAGCTAACCTAAATACCGGCATGTCGTTCCCGTTTAAACGGGTAGCTGTGGTAATAGTAGGATCAGGATAAAATTTTATAGAACGTATGCCGGTTGCCCTGGCTTGCCTGTGTATTACCTAAATCCATAGGTTTTGGCGGTACCAATGTTAAAGTAGCGGTAATAACAATTTGGTTGGTAGTGCCTGGGTAATAAGCTGGTTGCGCAGTAAAACCACCTGCACCATCCGGTACATACTGCGGGCCAACCAACCAGGTTTTGGTACGGAAGTCGTTAGGTATGTTAAAGCGGTTATAAAATTCGGGGGTAGTACTCATGGCTATACTCAGGTTTGGGGCGGCAAGGCCGTAGGCCGTAAAGCGCCGGGTAAAAACCAAAGCGGGTAAACTGGTTAGTACCAATTTGCTGATCGTAAGGAACGGCAAATATGGTCTCGTTTATCTGCGGGCCGTTGTTTGGTAAAAATATATCGCGGTATTTGCCATCTAAGCTGTAGTTGGTATTTTTAGATACGCTGTCACACATTGCAACAACTTCGTTTCCACGGTCTGCGCCACCGGTATAAACATTATTATTTAAATACAGCTTTGCCAATAATGCGAATGCCATTTCCCGGTAGGGCGGCCATATTGCAGCGTATTGGCTGCCGCGTTGCTTGATTTCCGGGGCAGGATAGGATAAATTGCTTTCAATTCGCTTTCAATAAAGGCAGCTACTTTTGCACGTTGCTCGGTAGCCGGCAGGCCGTTTACCGGGAAGGAGGTAATGATAGGCACATTACCATACAGGTCCATCATAAAGAAATAATACAATGCGCGCATGGCCCTTATCTCGGCCGAATAAGACGCTTTAACAGACTCTGGCGACGGGCCTCCGTTAACAAGTGTTAACAAACGGTTACAGGTATTGATACCGCTAAAGCCCCATTGCCAAACGCCTATAACGTTAGGGTGATCAAACGTCCGTGTGTGGTAATGCAGCTGGCGGTATTGGCCGCCGTCATCATAGTTACCATCACGCGCCGGCAAAATGGCCTCGTCGGTTGATAACTCCTGCATGCGCCAGTAAGGCACAGCGTAGTTTGAAGAAAGGTTGGCATACATGGTACCCAGTAAAGCCGTATAATCAGCCGTGGTTTTTGGGAAGTTAGCTTGTACATACTGCGATTCTACAGGCACATCTAACTTGGTGCATGAGCCTATAGTGGCTAAAGCTGCACATCCCGCTAAAAATGAATATATCTTTTTCATGTTCTTATGTTTCGATTAAATTAGAATGAAGCGTTAATGCCAAATAAAAATGTACGTGTTTTTGGATAAAAGTTATTGTTATCAATACCCGGCGTTAAACCGCCTATGTTAACTTCAGGGTCAACACCGCGGTACTTGGTTATCACAAATAAGTTATCGCCTGTTACGTACAACCTGATTGCTTTAAAAGCACCCGACTGGGTTTTAATATTATAACCCAATGTAGCGTTATCCATACGCAGGTATGAGCCGCTCTCCAGAAAACGATCAGATATCAAATAACCATTCACATCTGTAAATGCCTCATTTAAAGTAAACTGAGGGATATTTTGTAGTTTAGAATCCGTAGGGTTATTTAAGTTAGCCGGGGTTGCGTTCAATATTTTGTTGCCTGTTACCGCACGCACCAGAAATTCAAATCGAAGTTTTTATAACTAAAGGTGTTGCTCCAGCCATATATCATTTTTGGCTGCGCACTGCCTGCGACGCGCTGATCTGTTGTTAAAGGCTGTGTAGCAATAGTAGCACCCGCAGCGTTTTGGTAAGTACTTACACCTGTAGCATTTTTACCCGGTAGTGCCATAAGTAAAACGTACCAATAGGCTGGCCCGGCTGTACAATCTGGCTGTAGTTGCCCGACTGCCCCTTGCCGCCCAGTTGCGCGGTATAAAATGCCGGCAGGTTATAAATATCTTTCGATAAGCTCTCAACCACGTTGGTGTTATGCGATACGTTGAAAGAGGTTTTCCAGTTAAAACTGCCTGATCTTACCGCAACCGCAGTTAAACTTAACTCGACACCTGAGTTTTTGATATTACCCGCGTTTGCCGTAATGGTTGGCAGGAAGTACTGGGTTAATGATACCGGGTACTGTGAGTAGATCAGGTTGCTGGTACGTTTGTCGTAATAATCAAATGAACCGGTTAAGCGGTTTTGGAACAAGCCAAAATCTAAACCAATGTTAAGCGTTCCGGTACTTTCCCAACGCAAATCGGGGTTAGGGTTTTGTACCGGGCCAATAGCGTTAATAACGTTGCCGTTATATAAAAATTTACTGTTGGCGCTGCCATAAATCAATAAAGGCGTAAACGGACTAAAACCAAGGCTGTTACCAGATACACCATAACCTACCCTTAACTTCAGATCGCTGATAACAGGTACTTTTTGCATAAAGTCTTCGCCGGTAATTCTCCAGCCCGCAGATACCGCCGGGAACAAACCATGGCGCGTATTTAAACCAAAGCCCGACGAACCATCATCCCGTAAGGAAGCCTGCAGTAAATATTTATCGTCAAACTGGTACTGCGCACGGCCGTAAAAAGATATCAGCCTTAAGGTTGATATAGGCGTGGTAGAATCAAACACGATTTGCGATAACTGGCTCGGGTTTGAAAGCGACAGGCTGTTATACATTAACTCGTCGTTTGAGAATCCTTGCGTTTGCACACCAAAACCATCATTGGTACGGTTTTGCTGATAAGAATATCCCGCTAATAGTTTTAACGAGTGCTTACCGAAGTTTTTATCGTAGTTGAAGTAAGATTCGAAGATATTATTAGTGTTTAAATACGACTGGCGCTTGGCAACACCATTTAACCCTATAGCCAGACCCGACATGCTGTTCTGGTAGCTATTCCAGTTATTCTGGTCGCGTTGTATCGATCCGCTGAAAGTAAACCGCAGCCCGTCAATGATATCTAACTGGGCAATACCGTTTATCAGCGTTTTATTATCATTGGTTTTAATGGTATTGTTATTTAATAATGATAGCGGGTTTAAAGTACCGCTGCCGGTACGCTGGTAGTTTTCTTTATAGCTGCCATCAGGGTTGTATGGGCTAACCGTTGGCAGGTAAAACAACATGCCCGGCAATACGTTGGCCTGGTAAATATCGTTCACGTCCGAGTTGGTGTTGGTAATATTTAATCCCAATTTCAACCTGTCATTAAAAAACCTTTGGTTAATGTAGCCCCTGTAAATGGTGCGTTGTAATGAGGTACGTTTAAGCACACCATCATTTTTAAAGTAGTTTACGCTTGCGCCATAATCAGAGTTTTTGCCGGCACCGCCATAGCTGATATTATGGTTTTGCGAGTAGCCGGTACGCTCCACCAAACTTTGCCAGTCGGTGTTTGATCCATCATCATCTTTCGGGTTTGCCAAGGCAGGCACCTTGTTATCCGCCGGTACTGGCGCAGTTGGTCGCCGGTTAACATTTTTATTTTTTTAGATACACTTTGTATCCCCGCATAACCACTGTATGATAAACGCGTCTGGCCACTTTTGGCTTTTTTGGTGGTAACAATAATTACCCCGTTAGCAGCCCGCGACCCATATATGGCGGTCGACGCCGCATCCTTTAACACATCAATGCTTTCAATATCAGCCGGAGCCAATACATCAATAGCAGCGCCCGGTACACCGTCAATTACATAAAACGGCTCCTGCGCCCCACCATCCGTACGGAAGGTTGACGGCCCCCTTAAAATTACCGTAGGCGCTTTGTTAGGGTCATCGCTTTTGGTAATGTTAAGGCCCGCTATTTTACCCTGTAACAAGTCGGCCGGAGTGGTGGTTACACCCATATTAAACTCTTCGGCCTTTAAAGTGGCTATAGCGCCCGTTACATCTTTTTTGCTTGATGTACCATAACCAATTACTACCACGTCTTTAAGTTGTTTAGCATCGGGCACCAAGGTAACATTCAGGGTGTTACTGGTGGCTGGCAGGTCCTGTGTCAGGTAGCCCACAAAACTAAAACGTAACGTTACGTTACCGTTTACTTTGGCTGTAGTTACCGTTAACATCCGTCATTACACCCGTGTTAGTGCCCGCAATTAATACCGACACGCCGGGCAGCGGTTGGTTCTTCTCGTCTTTTACATTACCGGTAATTGTCCGGCCCGGTTGCTGGGCAAGCGCAGCTACGCTTAACATCATACAGCAAACTATTAATAATCGCTGGTAAATTTGTCTCATAGTGGTCAAGTTTGGGATTTATTGTGAATTAGTAAACATATTTAAAATTTTAGGCAAAGCAAGGGTTATACTGTTATTACAAGGTCAAATTACTATTAGCTTTAAAAAATTTTTAGGTTAAACTAATGCTATGCAGTTACTACAAACAACACAGAGTTAATTTAAATTTAACATTGGTTTATATAGTTTTACCGGTAGTTCAGGGCTAAAACTTACCCGAATGTAACAACTTTGTTATTAACTTGTTTAATTTATTTACAAGCGAAATTCATTTTCTATCAAAATATCTGATTTATAGTTATTTGCGTTAGCGTTAGGCACAGGCCGGTATCCGCTCCCCAACTCGACACCGCAGCCACACCGTCATTGCGAACGATACACAAGTGTGGCGATCCCTGCACGATAGGTTAACGTGACAACCTGGCGCGCAGAGTTTATTGGTGTAGCCGCAGGCCACAGGCATAGTGGTAGGAAGTTACAAACTTCGGCAGCGGGTAAGCAATTTAGCTATTGGCCATCTCATTAAATCTGTTTAAATTTGATGAGATTGATGCTTTTGCTAATATTACCTAAACTGAAAAACAATTTATATATACCTCTTAATCATGCTAACCTGCATGGTTGTAGCTGTTTTTTTGAAAGCCAGTCGTTAGTTTGCGGATGTTTCGTAGCATCACTCTTGTTGTATTTAAAAGCATCAATTTTCATAAGAAGTGGTGCGCAAATATGTTACAGCCCTTCAGGTCGGTTGACAGTACAAAGCACTAAACAAAAAGTGAACGATTTATGAAGCTAAAGATTATATTAATTTTCATTGCATTTTTATATGGATGTAGTGTAAAGGGCCGGGTAAATGGTGCTGAAAAAAATTGAACTTTACCAAGATTTGGTTCGACAGCTGGGAGTTGACAGCCAAATCCCCATTTTTTATAAAACATCGGTTACAGTATTTAAAAGGCTCGATTTCAAGGACGCCAAGCTGCAATGGCTGGGTACTGAACAAATCCCGGCTTACGCGCGTTTTTGACCGGCGTCGACCTGCGGAAATTAAGGGAAGATAAACTCCCTGCACTAAAAGGCCATCCGCTTATCTCCGCGAAATACCAAAGTATCAATTCAAGGGAACAGCCTTTTTAGAATTGTCCCCGGTAGCTTATTCGACTGATAAAAGCCTGGCGATATGTACAGTTTACCATTGGAGCGGCCCGGAGGACTCCAGCGAAACCATTTATATTTTAAAAAAGCAGGCCTCGGTCTGGAAGATAGCCCGGTTTTTACTCGTGACTATTTCATAATCTCTTACAATAAAATAACAGGAGAGTGACTATAGTTATAATTCTATTTCAATTTATATAAACGGGCAAAAAAGAGGTTATTTAATTATTTATGTATTATAGAACACTATGAAAACTTTCTTAACCTGGTTACCAATTGATTGTTTAATTATGATAGGACTGGTTTGTTCTTACCTTGATTTTCTTTCGCCGTTTAGTATTTACTTAGCATTTGCTCTAACCATAATAGCTCTTTTTATAATAGTGTTTGGTTTAATAAAAAAAAACAGGCCGCTAACGTATGCAGCTATTGCCGTACCTGTTAGTTTGTTGATTGCTTTTGGGCTGTTACGCTTCCAGGAGAATAGCAGGTTAACTAATGCCAATAAAATTATTAATGCGGTAGAAGCATATAAAACTGTACATCAACATTATCCTGATTCATTAAGCCAGCTGGTACCGGGGCAATTAACAACAATTCCTAAAAACTACTTTGGTTTTATGTGGCGAAACTATGTTTATCACAAAACCGGAAATAACTTTGATTTGAAGGTAGAAACAGGTAAAAGCACGGGTATGGTTTGGTTAAGCAGCGAATATGACTGGGACAATTATGACTAAGGATTTAACGGCCCCGGCTGACGTCAGGGCCGTACAACTACCGCAAGTTTACTTTGTTTTGCCTTACTATAACGTAGAAGAAATTTGCTTTATACAAAAAATCAAGCCAAGGCTATTGCCGCCGATGCGCTTAATTTAGCTGAAGTTAATATGCGTAAAAATATAAAGAGCTTATCACACATGCGATTAATCATTATTATTATGGTATTTACCTTTAGTTCCTTTATTGAATATGCGGCGGCGCAGAAAAAAATATCGCTACAATAAACGGGTTGATTATCTATGATACAGATAGTCAGCCCATCCCCATGTATGTGGTCTTTATCCCCTGTGAGCGGAGTGACAAGCAACCACTCACAGATTTTGTAAAAAAGCAGCTAATAAAAGGCCCGAAAACTGGCTATATCGTATATTTTCAGGCGGTACGGTGGATACTTACCAACACTGAAGAGTTAGTAGAAAATTTGGAGAGTGTGCCACTGCTATATGGAATAAACCGGAAACCGGAGAAAGTTAGTTATGTGTCCATGATATTTGACCGGACTCATCTGGCAGAACAGGAAAAAGCGCCGATTGCAGCACCAATAATTGTGGACGTGATTGTGGATAATGCTACTTTTAAACTTCGTATTATAGATGATGACGGAGATCTGGGCGTTTTAAAGGCATTTGAAAAAAATGATTAATTCTGTGTTGGTCCGGTTTTGTAGTCGTGATAAGCTATATAACGTTTAATCCGTCCCTACCCTACCGATGATCGTGGGCGGGTTGCTTATAGTTTCAGGCGGGTTGATCATTACATTTGGAAACGGTGAGTAATACCTGCCGCCACGTCATATTTTCAAGGGGGATCACAATAAAAAAGCCACGGGTTATAAACCCATGGCTTTTGATATATCCCGTATAGGAGACGCAAAATATTGCGTCTCTACAAGCGCGGTTATTGGTAGCTCACATTCAGCGTAATAGGCACACTAAGTGCCTTGCTGATAATGCAGTTGGCTTTGGCGCCCTCGGCAATTTCTTTGAATTTAGCTTCGTCTACCCCGGCAATCGCGGTTCCCTTTAACTCTAAATGGATGCCGGTGATGGCAAGGGCCTGCATATCGAGGTCCGAGGATGGCGTCGGTAGTCAGGTCGCCCGGTGTAAAACCGGCCTGGCTTAAGGCCGCGCCAACCGCCATGGTAAAGCAGCCTGCGTGCGCGGCGGCAATCAGCTCTTCGGGGTTGGTGCCAATGCCATCGGCAAAGCGCGTTTTAAACGAGTATTGGGTATTGTTAAGTATGGTACTTTGGGTGGTGATCTCTCCCCGGCCTTCGGTTAAAGTACCGTTCCAGTGGGCGTGTGCGGTGCGTTTCATGGTGCTTATAGTTTAATGGTTATGTATTTGTAAAGATAGTAATTAGTGGTTAGAGATTATTGATTAGAGATTAGTTGAACATTATTGCAATTAACAGCCTAATTCTCTAATCACCAACTTCTAATCACTGCCATTTAGCCCGTTCGTACTGTACCGGCCATTTCACTTCATAACCAAGCTCGTGTGCTGCGCGCAGCGGGAAATGTGGGTCGCGCAATAGCTCGCGTGCGATGAATACCATGTCGGCCTGGCCGGATTGGATGATGTCGTCGGCTTGTTTGGCTTCGGTTATTAAACCTACCGCGCCGGTAAGGATGCCGGTTTTGCCAACGGCCCCGGCAAACTCCACCGGTAACCAGGTTTAAGCGGGATCTTGGCCAGCACATTACCGGCAGATGAACAATCCACCAGGTCGACACCCTTATCTTTCAAGATTGCAGCCGGGGCCACAGAGTCATCAATCGTCCAACCGCCCTCAGTCCAATCGGTTGATGAGATACGCACGAAGAGCGGCTTATCAGCCGGCCATACTTGCTGCACGCTTTCAACTACCTCTAAAAGCAAACGGATACGGTTATCGAATGATCCGCCATACTCATCGGTTCGTTGATTACTTAACGGCGAGTAGAACTCGTGTATTAAATAGCCATGCGCGGCGTGGATCTCGATCACATCGAAACCGGCGGCTAAGGTGCGGGCGGCAGCGGCTTTAAAGTCAGCCTTTACCTTTTCTATACCGGCTTTATCAAGTGCTAAAGGTGCTTCTTCCTTTGCATCAAAAGGGATGGCGCTCGGGGCTACGGCTTTCCAGCCGTTAGGTTGATTGGAAGGGATTTGCGCATTGCCGTTCCATGGCAACTCATGACTGGCTTTGCGGCCCGCATGGGCCAACTGTGTACCTGACAGCGCGCCTTGCGACTGAATGAACTCGTTGATCTCTTTTAGCTTGTCGATGTGTGCGTCTTTGTAGATTCCCGTGTCGCCGTAGCTTATGCGGCCCTCAGGCGATACGGCAATGGCTTCGGTTAATACCAGCGCTGCGCCGCCTACGGCACGGCTGCCTAAATGTACCAGGTGCCAGTTGGTGGCAAATCCGTCATCGCTGCTATACTCGCACATGGGCGATACAACGATACGGTTCCTGAATTCGGTGTTTTTTATTTTGAGCGGTGAGAATAAATTGGGCATGTTTATGTTTTTTGAAGCAAATATGGATAGTAGCGGCATTAGTAGTCTCACCGTTTTGTAAGATTAACGGCTTATGATAGTAAGATGATAAACCTACTCTATTTTCTCTTCGCGTTTAACCAGTAGTACTTCATCGCCTTCTAAGGGCAGGTAGCCGTATTCGTAACAGAAGTGATAGGTTTTGCCGTTATGGGTATCGTATTTGTTTGTCAGGTATTTAAAGTCGAACCCTTTCGCTGCCATTTTAGCTTTGGTAGTTTTGGTTTTGCCGCCGGGGTTAAGCTCCTCTAAAATGCGCCGGTTACGCTTTAATATATTATTGATATTGCGCACCAGGTTATAGCTATTGCTATTCAATTGGTTGTTATAATTGTTGCGGCACAAGTCATTACAAAACTTCTTGTCGGCGCGGCCGTGGATGGGGTTGCCGCAATCAAGGCATGTTTTTCGGTTTCCATAAAGCTAAGTTAATCAATATTATATCCGTTTGCAAACGTTTGCAAATGTATATTGTCGACTATAAACGCTTAACAACCGACTAATTTTCGGGTGTCACTGCACCTTTGTCCTGTCAATTAAAACACGTAGAACAAGTAAAATTTAGAAATCATGAACTCATTAAAAAACAGCGTACGCCTGGTAGGCAACTTAGGCATGGACCCGGAAATTAAAACGTTTGACACCAACAAGAAACTGGCTAAGCTATCGCTTGCTACCAGCGAGAGTTACAAAAACGACAAAGGCGAAAAGATTACCGACACGCAATGGCATAACTTAGTGCTGTGGGGCGCACAGGCTAAAATAGCCGAAGACGTCCTGAAAAAAGGTGACGAAATTGTAGTTGAAGGCCGAATAAACAATCGCAGCTATTTAGATAAAGACGGCAACAAAAAGTATACCTCAGAAATTGTGGTGAACGAGTTTTTAAAAGTAAGCAGCCGTAATTAAAGAAATATAATGATATAAAAACCTAAACCTTATCATTATTAAACCTAAACCTTATCACTATATTTGTTATGTATTTAGAGGCAAAAGAAACCGCCCGGCTATACCAGTTGTTATCTGATAAATTAGGTAATGACACTACCGAGGCCATGTTTAAATACATCGATAATAAAACAGAACGATCTGTGGAAAATACTATCCAGACATTAGCTACTAAAGATGATCTAACGTTAGTTCGTAAAGAAATTAATGAGACAAAAGTTGATGTAATTAAATGGATGTTTATTTTTTGGGCAGGCCAGTTTAGCGGCATAATAGCTATTATTATGTTGCTATTAAAAAAATAAACCTCGAATATCCGATAGTTTAACTGTTCTGTCCCTAAGCGGACGGACAATAAATATCACTAATCTATTTACACGAGTATCTAAACCATATTAAACTTTATCACATGAAAAAAATTTTATTCTTTGCTGCTATAGCAGTGATTGCAGGATGCAATAACAACCCATCATCGGTGAATACTTCAACCAACAAAAATGTACCAACCCAAAAATATGTGGTGACAACTCACAAAGACAAATTTAACGATGCTAAAAGCGCGTATGAAGACGTGCCGACGGTAGATACTTTATTGTCTGCTAATGATACTACCGCTTACCTTGATGCTGTTAAGAAGTGGTATGACTTAAAAATCGACGAAAGAAAGAATTTTAAATTTTCGGCAAAATCGTTTACAATAGTTGATAAAAACGGAGTAGACCTTACAGTGAAGTTACCGTTAAATATTGTAAATGGTATTAATAACCGTGTTAGGAGCTTGCCGGAAGTTAAAAAGTTAATAGACGATACAAATGCAGATAGCTTGGCAACACCTTAAGGTGTTGTTGCAGCTACCGGTAAAACTTTTCCGTTATA
>NZ_JABFCR010000011.1:0-46694 GCF_013087555.1 Mucilaginibacter humi | reverse complement strand
CGCATTGCTTCGGCTTCGTCAAATATAAAACTGCTGGTTAAATATAAAGGTGTGGAATGTTCCTGTTGTTGAGTCCGTTCTGTTTGAATGCGGACAGCCTGGGTTATAGGGTCGAATTTAGATGACATTATATAAGGTATTATGATTTAACCACAGGATGTACAAAAACCTGTGTTTTAATTTCGGCGCCGGCTAACGCTAAAGTTGCCGCAACCGAACAATATTTATTAATTGAAAGGTCAACCGCACGGTTAGCCTTATCCTGGTCAATATCACCGTATAAATGGAACTCTACAGTAACATTTTTCCATAATGATGGTTCTTTACCGGCTTCACGATCGCCGTTTACCACCATTTTATAATCCTGCACATCCTGCTTTTGCTTTTTAAGGATCATGATAACATCAATGGCCGAGCAACCGGCCAATCCCATTAACAGCATTTGCATGGGGCGCACGCCAAAGTTTTGGCCGCCACTTTCGGGGCTACTGTCCATATTAACAGTGTGTCCGTTTTCATCGCTTGCGGCAAAGCCAAAATCGCCATGCACGCGTTCTAATTTTATAGTAGGCATAATCTATGTAACAAGTGTGCTAAGTTATGACTTTTGCAGGAGTAAACTTTGCGGCAAATCAACATTTCTGTAATTTAAAAAACATTCAAATGTAAAATACAGTCATAAGTTCGCTATCTGCAATTAACCGGGATAACCAATTTTAAACCCGACCATACCTCATCTACAGCGCATACCTTAATATCAATCAGGCAGATACTTATGGCGTAGTTCCTTATGGTATCTTCGGTAACATCCGTTATAACCTTTGATGCTTTTTTGGGCCATGACACCCATATAATGCCGTTTAGTGTGATTTGCGCTTTTAATCGCGGCAGCAAATCAAACAATTCCTTCTTTTGCATGGCGAAGAAGTGTACCAGTCCTTCTTTTCTGATCCATCATTTATAACTTGCATATCCATTGGCATATCGGTAAAGAGGCTGGAATAATGCGCTGGTTCATTAATCAGCATAACCTTAAAACCCGGCTTGATACCCAGTTTTTTAGCTAACGGTGTACCAGAATACCCTGACGGTTGCGGTAACTGTACCATTTAATATACCTGCCTTAAATGATGTTTCAAATGAGCAACATAATCATGCGCCAAAAACTCGACGGTGTGCAGGGTGATCTCGTTTTTACTATTATCACACAAAGCCCCTAACCTGTTTGCCGGGTAATTTTTCCATACACGTATGATCTGGAAGTTTAACAAGCGCCATAGTTCTAAAATCTCGTTGATATCTTCGTCCTGGTAATGTTGTACCTCCACCCACTCTACCTGTTCGTAGGTCAGTTTAAAATTTTCTTCGTAGGTACAGCGTACAAAACGTTGCAGGTTAATTTGCGCGCTGTCAATAAGGTGCCCTATAATTTCTTTACGCGACCACCTGTTAGGGTCGGACTTTGCATCCCAATCAATAGATTGCAGATCATAAGTCAGTAAATCGTCTATAGCGGCGGCTAAATGCTGGATCGTATCTTTCACTATCAATATATATTAATTGAAGATAATTAAAAATGAGCCGTAAAATATGCCACAATCAAAATCATTTGCATATTTTCACAACTCCATAATTAGATAGCAACGCATGGCTTTAAATTACATCTGGGTATTCTTTTTTTTTAATTGCTTTTGTTATTGGCCTAATTAAGCTGATATTTTTTGGCGATACCGAAATATTTAAGATGATGGCAGAGGGTACGTTCGACACCTCAAAAGCGGCTGTTATGGATATTGCCTTACCGTTGGTGGGTATTATGTCGTTATGGTTGGGTATTATGAAAATTGGCGAACGCGCCGGGGCCATTAACTTCCTGTCGCGTATAGTTGGGCCATTTTTTAACCGGCTTTTTCCTGAGGTACCTAAAGACCATCCCTCGGTGGGCCAAATGATGATGAACTTTTCGGCTAATTTATTGGGATTGGATAATGCCGCTACTCCATTTGGGCTAAAAGCTATGAATGGTTTGCAGACTCTTAATAAGGATAGCGATACCGCGTCAAACGCGCAGATCATGTTTTTAACCTTACATGCTTCAGGGTTAACTATTTTACCAATTGCCATAATTGCACAGCGTGCCATCTATCATTCGGCAGACCCTACTGACGTGTTCATCCCATGTATTATAGCCACTTATGTAGCCACATTAGCAGGATTAATAATTGTAAGCATTAAACAAAAAATAAATTTGTTTGACAGGGTGGTTATTAGCTGGTTGGGTGGTATAACCGCAGCTATTGCATTAATGATATGGTACTTTGTGGCTTTTTTAAACAAGCAGCAAATTGGCGAGTTTTCTAAAGTATTCAGCAATGTTGTTTATTTAACCATTCCTGTATTATTTATACTGGGCGGTCTTCGCAAAAAAATAAATGTGTTTGAAGCTTTTATTGATGGTGCTAAAGAAGGATTTGAAGTATCCGTTAAAATTATACCCTACCTGGTTGGCTTGCTGGTAGCTGTAAGCCTTTTCAGGACCTGTGGGGCATTAACTTATATTGGCGATGGCTTTAAGTGGGTATTCTCCCATTTCCCTAATATGGATACCCGTTTTACCGATGTTATACCTATAGCTATTATTCGCCCTTTAAGCGGATCGGGTGCACGGGCTATGATGCTGGATAATTTAAAAACATTTGGCGTTGATAGTTTTACCGGGCACCTATCAAGCGTACTATATGGTACTGCTGATACTACATTTTACATCGTCGCGCTGTACTTTGGATCGATCGGTATAAAGAAGACCCGCTATGCAGTACCCGCTATGCTTATTGCTGATCTTTTTGGGATAGTAACTGCTATATTAATGTCTTACCTGTTTTTTGGTTAAATCTTCCGGTTGTATTTACAACAAGTATAATTGCACTCCGCCCGCATTTATGGGTGATAATTTTTTAACTTTAAAGCATTAATTATATACTTATTATATGCCAAACAATTTACAAAAAGACAAAACAGAACAATTTTTTAAGGAGAAAGCGGCTAAAAGAAAAAGCGGCAACAAAGTGTTGGGTGTATTACTTGTTATTTGTTTAATAGCAATTACTGTTGTAGTAAAAATTACATTTACCGGTTCGTTAAAACCCAGTTTTTTTAAAGGATTACCTAACAGCGACGATGCTTACGCCATTGCCAAAGATTTTATCCGCCCTACCCTGGCAGCATCAAGCGCTAACTTTTCTGACAGCAAGTACCAGTTTGGTAAAAAATCTGATTCAGTGTATGTAATCCAGTCATCTGTTGAAACAAGCAACAACAGCGGCGAAAAGACTAATACCGAATTTAAGATAGTTTTAAAATACAATGGCGGGCAAGTTGATAAGCAAAAGAACTGGTCGCTGATTGATTTAACCACACGTTAAAACAAAAAAGCAGACTGGGATTTTACTCCCGGCCTGCTTAATCACTCTAAAACAATCACCTCTTAACTTTAGAAGTATCTTTATATAATTAACTTAATTGTTATCTGGTTAAATATTTTATTCAAAGGTATTAATAAGTTAGCTGTTTAAACTTGTAACTAATATTTTTTACTGCAAGGTGACAGTGCCCTAACTATTAATGGGTTAGGCCTTTTATAAAAATATCAAGCAATAATAAACGCTTGGTATGAATCTCATCAAGATGCTCTTTTTGCGGGAACATTGCCTTTTTAAAAGATACCGCGCTCACTCTTACCCCATGCAAAGCATCTAATAATAAGTCAACTATTTCTTCCGGATTATCAACCGGTTTTATAGTACCTTTATTTGCTTCGGCTTTAATTGCTGCACTTAGTAAAGCCAGCTCGGCCTTGGTGTATTTCGGTAATAATTTCCCAGATGGTGTCTGGCAGGTTTTGCTCATTAACCCTAAAAAAATCAAAGAAATTATAGTTCTTAACGATAAAATTGTGTTTAATACCTATTTGTATGGTAAACGCTTGTTTAAGATCGTTGTACTCATTAAGCTCGTTTTGAAGATCTTGAATATACTTGCCGGCCAGCTTACGCATCACTGCTATGTATACCGGCTCTTATCAGGAAAATAATAATACAACAAGGCCTTTGAAAATGACAGATCACCTGCTATTTCATTCATCGTGGTTTTTGAATAACCATAATGTAAAAACCTTTGGTAGGCGGCATCTAAAATCTTCTCCCTCTTTATATCCTGCTGATCGCTTCCTGAGCTCATTTGTAGATTATTAATATGCAAAAACTGACTATTTAAACAAAATTATCAAAAATTCTACATTAATAACCCCAAGAACATCTTTTGAGTGTTTAAACGCGCAACATTAACAGATAATTTACATTGCGATTAAAAAACTTGAAACTGACGAGCCGCCAAACAAAAAAGCCGCCCGAAATCCGGGCGGCTTTTTTGTAATTTGTTAACTATTACTCAGCTGCAATTGCCTTTGTTTTATGGGTCACCTTTTCGCCTTTAAACCTTTGCTTAAGGTTAAAGTGAATAATATACATACATGGTACCAGTATTAAGGTTACTATAGTTGCAAAACCTAAACCAAATATCATTGTCCATGACAACGGCCCCCAGAAGGCTACGTTATCACCACCAAAGTGAATATGTGGTTTAAATTCAGTAAACAAGCCTACAAAGTCAATATTAAAGCCTACAGCCAATGGTATCAACCTAATATAGCAGCTGTAGCTGTTAATACAACCGGTGTCATACGGGTACGGCCTGCTTCAACTACGGCATCGTGCAGGTTTTGGCCCTGCTCCATTAAAAGATCAGTAAACTCAACCAGTAAGATACCGTTACGTACCACTACCCCCGCCAGTGCTATAATACCTACGCCCGTCATTACTATAGTAATAGTCATCCCGAAAATGCTTACACCCGGGGAACACACCGATGATACTGAACAGGATCTCGCTTATGATGATAAACGTTTTGCCTATCGAGTTAAACTGGATCATCAGTATGATCAATATCAAACCAAATGAGGCGCCCAATGCTGACAACAGGAACATCATTGCTTCCTGCTGATCTTCCTGACCGCCACCCATTTTAATCAAGATGCTATCCGGTCTTTTAAAGTCGTTTAAAGCACGTTGTATATTGGCATTAACCTCGTTAGCATTAAACGGTTTTATAACGTTTGATCCTAAGGTTAACACACGCCTTTGCTGCTTATGTTTAATATTACTATAGGTATTGGTATACCTGATATTTGTAAAGGCCGATATTGGTACCGGCGCACTGCACCACCCGTTGCCATATCACGATAAGTGATCTTAAGGTTACGGATTGCGTCGATGTTATTACGCTGATTTTCCTGTGCCCGGATATTAATCTCGTAGTTATCTTCTTTAGTATTTCTAAAGTCGGCCGCTTTCATACCGTAAATACTGGTAAACAATGCCATACTTATTTGCTGGCTGTTTATGCCTTCGCGGTTGGCGCGCTCGCGGTCAATATCAAATACAATTTCAGGTTTATCACTCTGTACATCGGGTATCAGCTCTTCAATACCTGCTATATTTTGTTTAGCCGGTATTTCTTCAAACGGTCTGATGTTTTAACCAGCGAATCCAGATCATCACCGATCAATTCAATACTGATATCTTTTTGAGTTGGCGGGCCGCCGTTTTCTGGTCGATAGATAATTTAGCGCCCGGTACAGAACCTGTAATTGCTTTACGGATGCGGTTCAGCACATCTCGGGTGCTTTTACCATTCCGTTTACCAAATTCAACAAAGGCCACACTTATCTTACCCTTATTGGCATAGTTACCCTGATCTTCTGATTGTGGATCGGTAACCGCTACAGTAACGTTTGATATTACAGATGATACAATGTCTTTATCCGGTTCAACAACCTGCGCAACTTTTGCCTCCAATTTCTTAGTAACCTCATTGGTATAATCTGGTGAGTACCTGTAGGCAGTGTTATGTACACAAACACAAAATTTGGATCGGCCTGCGGGAAGAACTCCACCTTTGGTGCACGGGCTACCATGAAGAATATGCTAAAAATAAATAAGCCTATGGTACCAAACAATACCCACCACGGGCGTTGTACTGCACGCTCAATCCAACGGGCATACCATGCCTGAAAACGCGGCCAGGGCATTCGTCTGGAACTTATCAATAACCTGTAGTAAAACAAAGTGATTTAACAGGTATAAACCAGCGGCCAATACCACAAAGTTACCTATACCAAAGTTTATAAGGTATCCTACTACAGCAGCTATAGCTAAGTATATTAAAGCACGGCGTACTTTTTTATCAAACTTAGGGTTATCATGCTCGCCTTCATGGTGAGGTTTCATAAAATCAACCGCGAAAACCGGGTTAATAATATAAGCCACTAATAATGATGCTAATAAAGTAATAATCAGTGTTATAGGCAAGAAGAACATAAACTTACCTATCAAACTGTTCCAGAACGCTAATGGGATAAACGGAGCCAAAGTAGTCATGGTACCAGAGAATACCGGCAAGAATACCTCGCCTGCCGCTGCTTTGGCTGCTTCTTTGATTGGTACTTTACCATTACCAAATATCCGGTGCGTGTTCTCAATTACCACAATCGCGTCATCCACAACAATACCCAACGCGAGCAGGAAGGAGAACAGCACGATCATGTTTAGTGTAAAACCTATTACCGGCATAACCGGGAAGGCGATGAAACAAGATAGCGGTACCGATAACGCCACAAACAACGCGTTTGTTGTACCCATAAAAAACATCAGGATAATGGTTACAAGCATAAAACCTATAATGATGGTGTTAACCAAATCATTAATAGTAGTACGGGTTTTGTCAGATTGATCGCCGGTAACAACAATGTTTAATCCTTTAGGGAACACTGTTTTTTGCTTGGTTACAATTAACTGGTTTATCTTGTCAGATGCCTCTATCAGGTTTTCGCCGGCACGCTTACTAACTGCTAACGTGATTACGCTCTTAAAATCATTATCCTTGGTATTTTTAAACGTGCGTAGCTTTCCTGTTCGTGGAAACTATCTTTCACTTCAGCAATATCGCGCAGATAAATAGCCTGGCCCTTAGGGTTACGAATAACCATAGCCTTAACTTCGTCGGCATTTTTAAAATCCTGTTTAATGTCAATAGCACGGCTCATGCCATCGATTTTTAATGTACCTGCAGATGTAATGATGTTTTCTGCCCCAATCGCCCTGGTAATATCATCAAAGCTAACCTGCGCAGCCGTCATCTTGTTCAGATCAACATTTATCTGTATCTCCGGTTTAAGCGCACCTATCTCATCTACTTTCGAGATCTCTTTATAGCTCTCAATATCGTCCTTTAAGTTATCAGCATATTCCTTTAACTTTTTCAGATCATAATTACCAGATATGTTGATATAAAGGATAGGTAAATCGGCTACGTTAATATCAGATATGGTAGACTCTTTTAAGTTATTATCATTCTGCGGCAAATCAGGCGTTGCTTTATCAACAGCTTCTTTTACATCTGTTTTAGCATCCTTGATTAATATGTTACCGTTAAACTCGCAGGTAATGATAGATACATTTTGATAAGAGTTTGATGTAACTTTTTTAAGGCCCTTTAATGATTTTAACTTTTTCTCTATCTGCCTTGTAACCAATATCTCAATATTTTGCGGCGACTGCCCCAAATACTGCGTGGTAACAAACACTTTATCCTGTGCAATATCCGGAAAGTTTTCTTTCGGCAGGTTATTGTAGCTTATAAGGCCCAGTACCGTAATTAAAAATACCATTACGTATACGGCCGTTTTATTTTCTATGGCCCAACTACTGGGTCCAAATTCTTTTCAAGATCTTTCATTAGATCGAATGTTTTATAGGATTAATTACCTGATTGAACAACTTTCAATTTGTCACCCTCTTCAATATCGCTTGCACCTTCTACTACTACCTGGTCGCCACTGGTTAGGCCCGATAAAATCTCAGACTGACCGGCCGATGTGGCACCTTGCTTTACAGTTTTACGTTTGGCAACACCGTTTTCATTAACATACACGTAAGCGCCTGCTTCTGAAGTTTGAATAGCTTTGATAGGAACAGTAATAACGCTGTTGTTTAAGTAATCGGCAATTTTTAAAACTGCGGTCATGTTTGGACGTAGTGTTTTACGTGATGGCAGTTTTACTTCAATTGGAAAGCTGCGAGATACAGGGTCAATAACTTTAGCTGCAAAAGTAATTTTAGTTACCAGCGAATCGTTGGCATCTGGTATCATTACCTTAACTGTATTGCCGGTATTTACCTTACCCGCATATGATTCAGGAACATCGGCTTTGATCTTTAACAAGTCGGCATTAACAATACGTATACCTGTGGCACCCGGCATAGCAGCCTGGCCCAGTTTAAGATCCATTTGGTCAACCGTACCGTTTATAGGTGATTTGATTCGGTACATATCAGCTTGCTGACGTACAGCTGCCAGTTGTTTTTCGGCTGATTGTAAATTAGCCTGTGCCTGTAAATACTGCACTTCGGTACCTATCTTTTGATCCCAAAGATTTTTTGGCGCTGAAATAAAGTGCGGGCCAAACCAACCTTGGGTTTCAATCTGTAAGATATTTTGTTTTAGCACACTATTATCTAACTGTGCCAATGTTTGGCCCTTGCTTACATGCTGACCAACATTTACATTTATAGCAGTAATAATACCTTGTGCCTGCGGATAAGCGGTTACGTTTTCTTCGGCATCAATTTTTCCTTGCAAATCAACATAATTGGTAAACGTTCCTGCTTTTACAGTTACAACACCCACTTCGGTAGTTTTAGCCGAATCGGTAGTGGTAATTTGCGCTTGCAGTGCAGTAATTTTTGCATTTATATCGGCCTGCTGCTTTTTAAGATCGGCTAACTCGGCGGCTTTATCCTTTGGTTTATGCGAGCATGCCGCTAACAACAATAAGGCTGGTATGTATATTAATTTTTTCATTTTTATAGTGATTTTAGTTTTAGTTAATGCGTGCATATGCTTTATCAAGATCTACTTTGCTTATTAAGGCATTATACAGTGCTTGTATGTATTGATTGTCTGCGTTTTCTACTTCAGTTTGTGCCTGTGTAACCTCAATGCTTGAGCCTACCCCCTGCTGGTATTTGATTTTTGCTACCCTTAATACTTCACGGGCCAATTCGCGGCTGCGTTTTTGGTTATTAAGCGATTGGATACTGTTGGTAAACATAATACTTGCTGCATTTGCCTGTAGCTTAAAACCGTTAGTGGCGTTATGCAGATCGTTTTGTGCTTTATACACGCTTATTTGCGATTGCTTTAACTGGTTTAAATGTTGCCCGCCTGTGAAGATGGGGATATTTACATTTAAACCGATATAGCTATTATAGTAATTATGGTTATACAAATACTTAAATTGATTTTCCTGAAACACATTACCAATACCTGCTGCTAAAGCTACAGTTGGTAAAAAGTTAGCCTTTTTGCTTTTAACATCTAACTCGTTTAAAGTTACATTGGTTTGCAATAATTTATACTCTATACGGTTATGATAAAACGCAGTATCTGTCACTACTTGCTGATCTATGTTTACATCTGACAGCTTATCAGTCAATGTCAGCTCCTGCTCAACAGGCATACCCATCTGAAATTTCAACATTTGGTAGTTCAATATCAATGAACGGGCAACGTTATCACGGTTTGTAACCAAGTTATTGTACTGCACTGACAAGCGGTCTACATCAATTTTTTCCACAAAGCCTTGTTTGTTTTGCTGTGTGGTTTGATCAAGCGTTTGTTTTAACTGTGCGATATTTGCATCCAGTAAACCTATCTGCTCATTGCTTACCAATGCCCGGTAATAAGCTTTGGTAACATTTACACTGGTCTCAATTTTTGAACGTACCAGACTGCGCTCTGAAAGTTCCCTGAATGTTTTAACTGCCTGTAATCCTACTATAAATGTACCGCTGAATAAAAGCTGGGTCATTTGCAGTGAGTAAGTATTGTTATACTTCACAGCACCAAACGGGAAAGCCACCAACGGCGCTTTCAAATCTATCGGCCCGCCGCCAAATACGTTTGGACCTACTGTTGTAGGCGGCTTAATAAAATCCTCGGAACGAAATAGTTCCGTTGATCTGTGGTAAACCGCTCCCAATGGTTTCTTTCACTTTATATCCTGCACTTTGTACGTCAAGGCTGGCATTTTTAACCGAATCCTGATGCTCATAGGCATATTTTATACAATCGGCCAGACTAAATGTCACCGGTGGTAAAGCTGGAGGGGCCTGTTGCGCATAGCTATTTAAAGCTATAGTGCCAATCAGGGCCGCTGTAATTAAAATATATTTCATTGTGTAATATGGTGTTTAGTTGACTATTTATTTAATTGTCTTTTCAAAATAACTCACTCCGGATGACAGCCCTATGTCAGCAGGAATTATTCGTCGCTTATATTTTTATACTCATTTAATAATTTATACCCTTTAAGGGTACAAATGCCAAAATTAAAATGCTCTAAAAGCTGGTACTGCACTTTCCAGGTGCTAAATTCAGCTATCGGGAAAATATTTGGGTTAAAACCCATTTCAACTGGTTAACCCGCATACGCGCCATTATTTTAACATCAATATCGGGCCGTATATAACCCTGCTTAATACCTTTTGTAAGCAACTCCTCGAGTGTATGTACGATTACATTAGCTTTAAAAGTTTGAAAATGTTTCCACGCTTCAGGGTGATATTTTTGCAGATCGTGTATTACTATGGGGTTAATACGCGAAAAAATCTCTTGCGAAACTTTCATCATATTAATCATCTCCCCAATAACGTTTTCAGAATTGAGCATGATCTCGCACATCTGATCTTCGTCCTGCTGCAGCTTCTTTTTAACCAAAGCTATCACCAACTCGTTTTTATCTTTAAAGAACTGGTAGATGGTTTTTTTTGACATGCCTAAGTGTTTAGCTATGTCATCCATCGTTACACTTTTTATCCCTGCCGTTAAAAACAGCTCTTCCCCACCTGCTATTATCCTATCTGTTTGACTCATTTTATTAATTGGTCAAAACTATGGAAACATTTTTAGATTTTTAAGTTTCCATCGGACAAAACTTTTCAACATTACTTAGTAATGACGCTTGACTTTTTAACTATTGGACAATTTGTGACAAATATTTCACGCTGCTTATAGAACCCAGTGCCGGTTAATAAGCCAAATTATTACCTTTGCACAAAATCACCAACCATGACACTTACACCTCTTTCTGCAATATCACCCATTGATGGCCGTTACCGAAAAACTACCGAAGCCCTTGGCGCCTACTTCTCGGAATATGCCCTGATAAAATACCGGGTGTTTGTTGAGATAGAATACTTTATAGCGCTATACCAACACCCACTGCCGCAACTACAGGGTTTTGATAAAACTTTAGAAGAAAAGTTACGCGATATTTATAAAAATTTTACCGAAGCCGACGCGCAAAGCATTAAGGATATCGAAAAGATAACCAACCATGATGTTAAGGCGGTTGAGTACTTTATCAAGCAAAAGTTTGACGCGCTTAACCTGCAGGAATATAAAGAGTTTATCCATTTTGGCCTGACATCGCAGGATATTAATAATACCGCTATCCCTTATACCTTTAAGTTAGCGTTAGATGAAGTTTATTACCCGGCCATAAATGAAGTAGTAGACCTATTAAAGAAATATGCAGCTGACTGGGATAAAGTGCCTATGCTGGCACATACACACGGACAGGCTGCGTCGCCTACCCGTTTGGGTAAAGAGATCCGGGTTTTTGTTGAGCGATTGGAGAACCAACTGGCTTTATTAAAACAGGTACCAACATCGGCAAAGTTTGGTGGAGCTACTGGTAATTTTAACGCGCATAATGTTGCTTATGGCGATATCAATTGGAAAGATTTTGGTAACAACTTCGTAAATAATATTTTAGGGTTAACCCGTTCGCAATACACTACCCAGATAGAGCATTACGATAATTTTGCCGCGCAATGCGATGCATTAAAACGCATCAATAATATCCTGATAGACCTTGACCGCGATATGTGGACCTATATATCTATGAACTACTTTAAACAGCAAATTAAGGCCGGCGAAGTAGGTTCATCAGCCATGCCTCATAAAGTAAACCCTATCGATTTTGAAAACTCTGAAGGTAACTTAGGTATTGCTAACGCGATATTTGAGCACCTTGCTGCCAAGTTGCCTATATCAAGGCTACAGCGGGACCTTACCGACTCGACCGTATTGCGTAATATAGGTGTGCCGGTAGCGCATACACTAATCGCTATTAAATCAACTGTTAAAGGTTTAGGTAAATTATTATTAAATGAGCCTGCACTTAATGCACATTTAGAAGCTAACTGGGCGGTAGTAGCAGAAGCCATACAAACCATTTTAAGGCGCGAAGGCTATCCAAACCCGTACGAAGCACTAAAAGAGCTTACACGTACCAATACGCAGGTTAACGCGCAAACTATAGCTGAGTTTGTGGATACTTTGCAAGTTGGTGATAGCGTTAAGGAAGAGATTAAGAGGATTACACCGAGTAATTATACGGGGATATAACCAACTTGTCATTTCGACCAACGGGAGAAATCTTATATTAGCGACAAGTAGCACTATGTATAAGATTTCTCACTCGTACCTGTTTCAAATTGACATTATAGAAAAAGCACCGTCACCAACAGGTCATAACTAAATTGGCATAGTATTTTATTAAAAAGCTATTTAACTTTGTTAAGTAAATAAATAGACACCAAGATGAATATCAACGTATATACCGAATCAACGCCAAACCCGGCCACAATGAAGTTCATTGTGAACAAGCTGCTTATTAATGGAAGCGCCGATTTCGCGACTAAAGAGAGTGCAGAAAAATCACCGTTCGCTAAAGAATTATATAAATTTTCGTTTGTAAACGGCGTATTCTTCGCCAGTAACTTTGTTACGGTTACCAAAACCGAAGGTACTGACTGGGCCGATATCGAACCGATACTAAAAGAGTTTGTAAAAGGCGCGGTTGAATCTGAGTTAAAAGTACAGATCGAAGAGCAGGCCGACGATATTTCATTCGAAGGTACAGACATCGAAATAAAGATCCAGCAAATATTAAATGACTACGTACGCCCGGCTGTTGAGCAGGATGGCGGCGCTATTGCCTACCGTTCGTTCGAAGAAGGCGTGGTAACTGTCGAGCTTCGCGGTTCATGCAGCGGCTGCCCGTCATCAACCATCACCTTAAAAGCAGGTATCGAAAATTTGCTTAAACGCATGGTTCCTGAAGTTCAGGAAGTAGTGTCGGAAGCGCTATAATTACACGAATCATCTCGAATTTATTCGAATTTCACGAATTAGTTTTTGAAGCGAATGATTTTAACCTTAAAGAGGTTAGTATGATTCGCTTTGTTTTTACAGTAAAAATCAATTCGTGAAATTCGAATAAATTCGTGCGATTAGTGACATTACTTAAATTGTTGCTGAACCACTTCTACCAACTCATTAGTGATCTTTCCATTTGTAGCTATCAGTTCGCGGGTATCTAACACTTCATCGCCACCGCTAAAGTTTACTACCTGCCCTCCTGCCTGGCGCACTATTACAATACCGGCAGCTACGTCCCGTGCGTTTAGGTTATACTCGTAGAACGCATCAAAACGTCCACAGGCTGTGTAAACCAAATCCACAGCGGCCGAGCCTAAACGGCGTAGACCGTGACAGTTCTTCATCAGGTAAGTAAACAGGTTAATATACTGTTGTTGTTTTCCAAAATCATAATAAGGGAACCCCGTTGCAATTAAACTATCAGCAACTTTTGGTGCTTTACTTACGTGGATTTCTGTCCCGTTTAAGTAAGCCGGTGATCCTTTCCGTGCGTAGAAGCATTCGTCGAGATTGATCTCATATACTACGCCTAAAACCAGATCATCATACTCTTTAAGCGCAATACTTACCGAATAAGAAGGTACGCCATGAATAAAATTAGTCGTGCCGTCCAGCGGATCAATGATCCAATTATATTGGTCGGCTATATGCGTTTTAGTTTGCTCTTCGGTAATAAAACCGGCAGCAGGCAATACCTTTTCTAACCCGGCTACGATAATACCTTCGGCAGTTTTATCTACGTAGGATACCAGGTCGTTAAGTCCTTTGTATTCTATCTTATCGCTATTAAAAGTTTTTCTTTCCCGGCGGATAAAATCGCCGGCTTGTTTAGCAATTTCAATTACCTGCTTTGCTATTTGCTCCAGTTGCATGATGGTGTCTTAATGATAGGCTGAATGAGAAAAATTTATGTACAAAAAAGCTGGCGAAGAACAAGCTTAGCGCGGCGCATACACGTGCTACAGGTGGATACATACCTATGTACCTGATGAAAATATCCAGTAAAATAAGGTTAGCAAAAAATCCGATGATAGCTACTGACACAAAGCGAACGAATTGCTTGGTGGGCGACGATACAGATTCATTAAATACAATATACTTAGTGATTAAAAAATTAACCACCACGCCCATAAAGAAAGAAATTGCCAGCGATAAAGTATAATTATCAAACGTAAACCCGAACATATTATAGGTTGGCCGCTCAAGGAAATTATGATCTAACAGGTAAAAAGCAACAATATCAACCAAAAAACCAATTCCGGCCGAAAACACAAACCGCACTACCTGGTTATTGAAGATACTTTGTTTTAAGGAAACATTAGCCATGCTTAACCGCTTTCTTTTTTACGTTGTTCACTCCTGTAAAAATTAAAGCTGAGCCTCCAATCACTAAAAATAAAGATATCAATTCGGCCTGGGTGAATGGTATGCCTGCTACATGATACTTTGTATTTACCCGGATAAGCTCCACCAAAAAGCGCTCAACTCCGGCTAATATCATATAAATACCAAACATTACACCCGGTGTTTTGATCCTGTCGCGAATGCTCCATAAAAAGAAGAAGAGTAATATACAAACTACCGATTCATAAAAAGGAGTTGGGTATACCGGTAATCTTAATTCATTACAATATTTACCAACGCAATCGGCAATTTTATTACCCTGATCTTCCATGCTTACGTTATGCGGGTATTTGAAGCTCCACATCCAGTCAGGCGCCCAGCTTAACCAGCCTGGTTTGGGTGCAGTATTAGGTATGCCCCAATCCCCATCACCCGCCATTTGGCAGCCTATACGGCCGACGCCGTAAGCCAGCATCATACCCGGGCCGCCAATATCCAGCATGGTGCGCCAGGTAATACCGTGTTTATTAGCTATATAAAGTACCGCAGCACCGCCGCATATTAATCCGCCATAAAAAGTAAGTCCGCTAAAACCAATTAACATCCCTACAGGGTCGCGCATAAACTCGTCCCAATTCTCTAACGCGTTAAAAAGTTTAGCACCGGCAAAACCACAGATGGCTGCCCATAAAAGAATGTTCCCCATTAACTCGTAAGGGTGAACTTTAACTGTCTTTTTAACCGGCTTTGGTAAAACTTGTTTCTTGTTTTCGGCATAGGCCCAATAGCCAAATAAAGCGGCTAAAATAATACCGCCAATAAAATTGCCATGGGTTGATAACAGGAAGGTCTGCGGATCGTCGATCATAGCATGGTAATTAAATACCATGTCCAACAGTTTATAGCCCAACAAAAATCCAAATAAGCAGTTGCCAACCAGTTCAACGGCGGTAATTGGCGAGCCAACGGTTACTTCTTTTTCAAAAGTATGGATATAGCCCAGTTTTTCTTTACGCTTAAACTCCTGCACGAATGCCCAATAGGCAGCCATAAAAGCAAGCGCTACAAAAAAACCAAAGGTTTGTATAGGCAACGGAACATCCCAACCGAAAAGATATTGTAAGAGCGAACTGACACTTGGAAACATAGAAAATAATTTGCTACGAATATAGTAGTTAATGTACTAATATTTCTTCGCTTTCGGTTATTTCAACATCACCATCAGGTGAAATATTTGTTAAGGTTATGGTTTTTAACTCATTAACTAAAACCGGGTCGAATTTGGTTCTTACCTTTACGTAATTGCGGGTAAAACCGTGCATGTAGCCATCTTTAATATCGCCCTCAAATAAAACCTCTTCGGTGCGGCCCAGCTGGCTTTCGTAAAACGCACGGCGCTTTTTGTCAGACAGTATATGCAGCATCTTGCTCCTGTCAGCACGGGTCGAGCCTGGCACTACCCCACCCATTTGGGCAGCAAGGGTATTTTCGCGCTCAGAGTAAGTAAATACATGCAGGTAAGAAATATCCAGATCGTTTAAAAAGTTGTAGGTATCTATAAAATCCTCCCGGGTTTCGGTAGGGAAACCAACTATCACGTCCACTCCTATACAGCAATTGGGCATTAACTGTTTTATTCTTGCAACTCTATCAGCATACAACTCGCGTTTATAACGGCGGCGCATGCCGCTTAATATTTTGTTTGAGCCTGATTGTAATGGGATATGGAAATGCGGTACAAAACGTTTTGAGGCGGCAACAAATTGAATGATGTCATCGGTCAATAAATTTGGTTCGATAGATGAGATCCTTATCCGGTCAATACCATCCACTTCATCCAATGCCTGCACCAGTTAAAGAATTTGGTTTCGCGTTTACCGTTTATTATACCGTAATCACCAAGATTAACACCTGTAAGTACAATTTCCTTTACACCTGATGCCGCAATTTGCTTGGCCTGCTCTATTACGCTTTCAATAGTATCGCTCCGGCTGGCGCCGCGTGCCAATGGTATAGTACAAAATGTGCATGAATAATCGCAGCCATCCTGTACTTTAAGGAAAGTACGGGTACGGTCGCCAAATGAGAAAGCAGGAATAAATTCATTAGCCTGAGATACCGGCTGATTATAGACTAATGCTTTGGGATTTTTGGTAAGATCGGTAATATGATCAATGATCTGGAACTTCTCTGCGGCGCCTAAAACCATATCAACGCCCGGTATTTCAGCAATCTCTTTGGGCTTTAATTGTGCATAGCAACCAACAATAGTTACGTATGCGTTAGGCGATACTTTTAAGGCTTCTTTTACAACCTTTTTGCATTTCTTATCGGCATTATCAGTTACCGAACAGGTATTTATAACATATACATCGGGGGTATCGGTAAAGTCAACCGTATCAAAACCCGCGTTGCTAAACAGGCGGCCCAGTGTTGAGGTTTCCGAGTAATTGAGTTTACAACCCAGTGTATAAAAAGCTACTTTCTTATTCATTATCAAGCCGCAAAGATAATTATAATGAGTGAATGATGGAATGAGTGATTGATGGAATGATCTAATAATGACGAAATAAGATGAATAAATCTTATTCGCTCATTCACACATTCACTAAATCACTCATTATTTCCTCCCCACCGGTAGCTATCATTCTCCAATCCTATCAAATCAATTACCCGGTTAACAACGGTTAAAGCCACCTCCTCTACTGTTTGCGGTTTATTATAAAATGACGGAACAGCCGGGCAGATGATACCTCCGGCTTCGGTAACGGTTGCCATGTTGCGGATATGGATGAGATTTAATGGCGTATCGCGGGCCACCAATATTAATTTGCGACGCTCTTTTAGCATCACATCGGCGGCTCGTGTTATCAAATCGTCTGAGATGCCGCCGGCTATGCGGCCCAGGGTACCCATAGAGCAGGGTACAATTACCATAGTATCAAACCTGGCAGAGCCGGATGCAAACGGCGCCATAAAATCATTTTTGGCGTAAAATTTAAAGGGCAGCTTATTATAAGCTTCGTTATCCAGCTCAAATTGCCATACCTGTTTTGCATTGTCAGACATCACTACGGCAACCTCTTTAACTTGACTATTCAAGTTTTGCAGCTTGTCCAATAATAGTTTGGCATATATAGATCCGCTGGCGCCGGTAATGGCGACTACAATTTTTTTCTTCATGATTATTGTTAACAAGCCAAAGGTAGGAAAGTTATAGGCACAAAAAAGGGTCGAATACAAGTACCCGACCCTACATCTACCTATGAAAAACATGCCCTTTGAGAGGGCACAACAAATGTAATAACACTTTTTTAATAAAAAAACAATTTATTGAAATTATTTTAACACAGTTTTCACATAATTTTCATCTATCAGGGTCTGAATGATGCCATCAACCATACCAACTGTTGGTACATAAATGTTTTTTATGCCTGCCCATTTCATTACTGACAGGTAAATTTCGCAAGCCGGGATGATAACGTCTGCCCTGTCCTGGTTTAGCCCTAACACGTTAATCCTGTCTTTTAATGAAAACGAATCCAGGTAATCATAAAGCGATTTAAGTTTACCAAAAGTCATTGGCGAATTGTTTTTTTCTTCGGATAATCTGTAAAGCTTATTGATATTACCACCGGTACCTATGCCAAGCAGGCCTTTAAAGTGGCGGGTATGCTCGCGAATAAAATCACGCATTGAACTCCATGATTCTTCGGTATCCTGGTTGTCCAGTATCCGGATAGTACCAATATTAAATGATTTGGACGCAACCAAGTCGCCCGACGAAAATAAGGAAAGCTCTGTACTGCCCCCACCTACATCAATGTACAGGTAATTTTTATTTTTATCTATATTCTGTTCGGCATGACTGGCGTAGATTATTTTAGCTTCAACCTGGCCGTGTACAATTTCTATATTGATATCAGCTTGTTCTTTAATTTGCTTAACCACATCGCCGCCGTTTTTTGCTTCGCGCATGGCCGATGTGGCACAAGCCATATATTCGCTAACTTTATAAACATCCATCAGGTTACGGAAAGCCTGCATGGTTTTAACCAGTCGGCCGATTTCTTCTCCGATATATAGTGGCTTAAAAATGCGTCGTCGCCTAACCTAACAGGGACACGGATAAGCGTATTCTTTTTAAATGATACCGTTCCTTCGTTTTCTTTAATATCTGCGATAAGTAACCTTACCGCGTTCGACCCTATGTCTATTGCCCCGTATCTCAATTTGTTTTATTCTTTAGGTAGTTGTAAATATCTATCTGCGCCCTTACCGGTAATGCCGATTTTGTTTTATGGTATTTATTGTTGTTCTGGATGTTTATCTCGCGCGATTTGGTGTTGTCATTCAACTGGATATCAATGATGTCTCGGATCTCTTTTTTGATCTTCTTATCATATATCGGGAAACCAACCTCAACCCGGGTATCAATGTTACGGGTCATAAAATCGGCAGATGTCAGGTACAATAGTTCATCCCCCCGTTGCAATAAATATGCACACGGGCATGCTCCAGTATTTGTCAACAATACTTATCACTTCAATATTTTCGCTATAGCCTTTCACACCCGGCACCAGGCAACACATGCCCCTTACAATCAATTGTATCCTAACACCCGCGTTACTGGCCTGGTATAGTTTAGTAATTAACTGTTCATCGGCCAGGCTGTTCATTTTCAGGATCATATAAGCCGGTTTTTTGGCTTTGGCATTCTTTATTTCGTTGTCTATCAATTTGGTAATTGACGGACGCGAATCAATTGGCGATACGATCAAATGTTTTAACCCTTTAGGTAAAACTCCTTTATTAATAGCTTTAAAAACTTCAACCAGATCAGTGGTAATTTTTTGTTAGCGGTAAGCAATGTATGATCGGCATACATCCTGGCGGTCTTTTCGTTATAGTTACCGGTAGATAAGCAGGCGTAATAAGTATCCTTTTCCTTATCCATTCGCCTTACCAGGCATATTTTTGAGTGTACCTTATAACCATCAATCCCGTAAATTACGTTTACACCCTCTTCCTCTAAACGGGTGCTCCAAGTTATGTTGTTTTGTTCATCAAAGCGGGCACGCAGCTCAACCAGGCAGTTTACTTTTTTACCGTTCTTAGCAGCATTTATCAACGCGTGCATAATACGCGAGTTCTCAGCCAAACGGTATACCGCTATACTTATCTCCTTTACCTTCGGGTCAATAGCGGCTTCTCTTAAAAAGTGGATAACATAATCGTACGTTTGATACGGCGTGCTGATCAGATAATCCTGTTTGGCTATCATAGCCATTAAGCTTTTGTCGAACGTCAGCCCATCAACCGGCAATGCAGGATATCTTGGATACTCCAGTTCGGGCGTACCCACGTTGGGGAATGATATAAAGTTTTTAAAATTATGGTAACGGTTACCCGGGATCAGATTTTCGCCGTGCAGGTTCATTTTGGTTACCGGTACTTCAGCATATCATGCGGCATTTCCGAATCATAAAGCAAACGCATAGGCTTGCCTCTTTTACGTTTTTGCAGACTCTTTGATAAGGCGTCTATAAACTTGCCGCTTACCTCTTTATCCAGGTCGAGCTCGGCATCACGGGTTAACTGTATGGAGTAAGCCTCGATATTGTCATGATCGAATATGAAGAAGATATCCTCTAAACTATACCTGATAATATCATCCAGCAGGATAATAAACTTCAGGTTATTGGTTTCGGGCAGTACGGTAAACCTTGAAAGATTATCAGGGATCTCAATCAGCGCGTAGGTCTTCTTTTTCTCTTTAGTAAGCTTTACAAAGAAGTATATCGAACGGTCGCGCAATTCAGGTAGTACCGTGGTGTTATCCAGCATTATGGGTACCAGCGTAGCCAACAGCTTTTCGCGGAAGAGAGTTTTAACAAAGTTACCCCCGGCCACGTTTAACTGCTTATCGTTTAACAGGAAGATCTTCTCTTCGGCAAGTTGTTTAACAATGATGTTCTCATACAGGTCGTTAAACTTGCGCTCCTGCTTTACAACGATGTTTTTTATCTGGTTTAGTACCTTTTTTGGGTTGTAACCCAATATCTCTTTCGCTTTTTCGTTAAGGCCGGTAAGGCGGCTTAAGGTAGCTACCCTTACCCTGTAAAACTCATCAAGGTTTGACGAAAATATGGCTAAAAACCTTATCCGTTCAATTAAGGGCACTGTAGCATCTGCAGCTTCCTGCAAAACACGTTCATTAAAGTACAGCCAGCTTATTTCCCTGTTAATTAAAGGTATTCGTTTAATATCCATATAAAACTTAGTGCTTTGCAGCCCTGTATGCAAATCTGCTTATTTATTTGTTAAGTTAATATTAAGAGATTGCTAACCTGCATATTTTAAAACATTAAATTTAACTATTTGATTTTATGATTGTATAAATACTAATTTTGCATCTCATTATAAACACTTCACCCTATGCCAACTTTTGATATAGTAAGCAAGATTGACGGCCAGACACTGGACAACGTTATCAACATCGCTAAAAAGAAATTTTGAACCGTTATGACTTTAACGACTCGAAAAGCACCATAGAGCTTGAAAAGAAAACCAACGTGGTAACCATTGTTACCGAGAACGATATGCGGGTTAAGGCCATACAGGATGCTATCATCAGCCGCATGGTTAAGCAGGGACTCGATCCGAAAGCAATGGATTTCGGCAAGGAGATAGCTGCATCAGGCAATATGATCCGCAAGGAGATCAAGGTAAAACAAGGTCTTGACCAGGATGCTGCCAAGAAAATAGTGAAAAAATTAAAGATAGCGGACTGAAAGTACAGGCCAGCATTATGGACGACCAGTGCGCGTACAAGGCAAAAAGATAGACGACCTGCAAGCCGTTATTGCCTTGTGCCGTAAAGAGGATTTTGATCAGCCGTTGCAGTATATTAATATGCGGGACTAACGACTATTTAAGATTAGTCCATTTATAGACCGTTTGAAGTGAAACATCTAAGCAAAACACTTATTACACAAAAAAGACCGCCTTCCATGCGGTCTTTTTGTTTGCTGAAATGACACTCAACTACAACTTACTTAGCTTTAGTTTCGTAACTTTTAGGATCAATTGCTGCCGGAGACCAGTTCTGGAAAAACTCCATCACCTTTGCTTTGCTATGGCCTTTACCTTCTTCAAGGTAGGCTGAATTTTGAGTATGTAATCTTTTGCCCTTATCGTCCAACACCACAAATACCGGGAAACCAAAACGCTGCGGGTAACCCAAATCAGCCAACACTTTCTCGTTCTTGTTTTCAGGGCTATAGTTTACGTGTACCACAACGTAATTTGCCCGAAGGTATTTATCCAACTCTGCATCATTTTTTACCAGGTCGTTAAAATAAATACACCATATGCACCAGTTGCCGCCTAATTGCAGCAATACATTTTTATGGCTGGCAGCTGCCTGTTTTACCGCAGCGGCAATATCTGCTTTCGCATCGGCATTAGGGTGATATAACTTAGCCGTATCTGTACGTTTAATAGGTTTAGCCGTAGGTTCGGCGGTTTGTGCCTTTACCCCCGGCCTAAAATAATAATAGCTGCAATGAGCAATAATTTTTTCATAAAATAAGCTGTTTAAAATTTAAAGATAATAATTGCGGGGGTTATTAGGTAAGGGATGGGTTAATGAATAAAAATATTGACAATAAACACACATTGTTAAAACAAAAGACCACCCTTTTGGGGTGGCCTTCTCTCAAACTAAACCAACTTTACTACTTATGAAAACTATCTTTGGTACCTTATATCGGGGTCCAAAAGCCGGACTTTCGCACTAATCGTTCTCACTTCCGAGCTTTCGGGTTGCCGATAATATTATTTTACAGCTATTTCTCTTGATTGAAATTTAGCTTCTTCTTTTTTAGCGATAGTCAGCTTCAAAATACCGGCCGTATAATCAGCTTCTATTTTTGATTGATCTGCACTTTCAGGTAAGGTAAATGACCTTGAAAATGAGCTAAAACTGTATTCGCGTTTGGTATATTTTTTTGTTTCGTCAGTTGTTTCAGTTTTCTTATCAGCCGAAACGCTCAATACGTTTTTATCTAAATTTATTTTGATATCTTCTTTGCTTAAGCCCGGTACAGCCAATTCAACTTCAAACTGGTTATCATTTTCTGCAATGTTTACCGCAGGTGTACGGGTAGCTAATTTTTCGTTTAAAAACGAGTCGTTTAATATTGAATACACGTCGTTAAAAAACGGATTCACTAAATTGTTTTTTGCCTCTCTGTTAAATTTTACTAAAGTCATTTTTATATCCTCCTAAGTTTTTTCTTTTATTAACTTCGCAAGTACTTAATCAATAGCTATACCAATGGCTTTTTGAGTAGTCTTTAATGACTATTTGTCGCTTTAACCAATTATCGACAGACATAATGACACTTGATGACTGAAAAACTATCTGATTATAGGTTTAAAACCGATATACCTATCCGTTTTTCGGATATTGACGCGGTGGGGCATGTTAACAATGCCATATACCTTACCTATTTTGAAATTGCCCGTTTTAACTACTGGAAGGAAGCCATCAATTGGAATTTTAGTGAGAATGGGATTATTGTGGGCCGGTCGGAAGTAAATTACTTAAAACCCATTACCCTGCACGACCAAATTGCCTGCTATGTACGTGTGGTACGCATTGGCAACAGCAGCTTTGATGTAATGCACGTTTTGGTAAGAATAACTCCTACGGGCGAGGAGATTTGCACTACCGGCAAAACTGTTTGCATTTGCTATGATTATAAGGCAGGCAAATCAGTACAAATACCAACTGCAGAACGCGAAAAGATGATAGCTTATGATGAGCCGAGGTTAATTTTGAATACCAATTAACTTAACTTAGAGTTATTACGTATAAAAACAAAATCTACATACCATGAAAAACATTTACCTGTCTCTTTTAATATTAGTTTGCTTTTTTGGATGCAAAAAAATAACACCACCGCTCCGGAAGATACCACTCCGGCAAAAAAGGAAATGGTGGTAAAAATCAGCAGCACCCAGAAATTTTCATACTTCGTAACCGAGACCGATACCGTTACTAACGATTTTGTCACCAAGGATGATTATGATGTAACCTCATTAGATTATACATTTACACCAAAAGGCGGGCATAAGGTTATCATCGAGGCGGTGTCAACCCCTACCGCTACCTTTACAACCAACATTACATATAATGGTAAAGCGCTGGGCCCTATAGTGCCGGTTAAAGATGCAAGCCACACCAGTTTTGTATTTAACTACGTGGTGCCAAAATAAAAGCGACACTGCTTATGCACCTATACAGCGACCGGCGTATGGGTATATTTTATACAGTTATGATGTAAGTGGATAATACACGGGACTACTTCTCAATTACTTCATGTTATCCAACCACATTTACCTTGTCAAAAACGCGCACCACAGCGTAAGCAAACGGAAGGATTAACGTAAAGGCTATTTCTCTTGGCCCAAAGTTGAGATTCAAGATGATAATAGCTAACGCGCTGAAGAACCAGATGGCACCGGTTGCCGGGAAGAAGTTTTTAAGGAAGTTAATGAAGATATTCATCTTTAAAAGTGTAAGGTTAAATTGATAACCAAATATATTAATTTATATAAAACAAAATACGCCCCGGCTAACAAACCGGGGCGTATAATACTTTAACAAATAAATGGTAGTCACTCTACTTTATCTCGAACACGGCGTTTACCTGTAAACTTATTTTTATTTTCCTTACGTCGATATCCGATTCAGCAACTGCCCCCTAACGTCATTAGCGGCCATGCTTTTAAACATTACCTGCCTTGGTTGCGGATAATTGCTGTTATCGCTTTCAGAAATATTAATCACATGTCCTAACGTTTCGCCTATTCCTTGCAGCAGATAGGCTGCTTTGTTCTGGCTGATAAAAGCGCTTTAAGCTTTAATTCGTTTTTAAGCTGATCTGCTTTTGAATAGTCATAACTCTCAATATACGTGCTTTGGATGCCTTTAGGATCAATCTTGCTCAGTATCTGGTTGTACCGGTTCAGATCATGAAACTTTATACCATATTGTTTGGAAGCCAAAAAATCGGGATTTTTCTTTTTTGGTAGGTATTGTTATAGGCTGATAAATTATTAATAGTAAAGTCCTCCTTCGGAATACCGGCATCGCGGATAGCGCCTTCCAGTTGGTTTTCTAACTGTTCAATAGTAACCTTTGTTTTGCCGTTAACATATTCCTGCAGGGATATGGTAACGTTTATAATATCAGGGGTAACTTCCTGGTCGGCTATACCGGTTACTTCAATTTTACGGCGCAGGTCAACATTTTGCGCAAAGTTGGAATAGCTTGCTAAGATTAGTGCTGTGAGTATAAATAGCTTTTTCATTGTGTATATATTTTGTAGATATAGAACAAATAACGGGCATAAAGTTTAATTAAAAAGTACAAATGACATTAACTTTTTGCCCGGCACGTTTTTTACCTTAAATTACAACATGAAAAAACTGCTGTTAATTATACTGCTCCCCTTTACTATCAGCACTAAAGCGCAGTTATTAGTTGATACCCATAACGACGCGATATCAAACGAATTAATTACAGGGCACGACCTGGGCCAGCTGCAAACAGAAGGCAATTTTGACCTGGTACGCGCTAAACAAGGCGGGTTAAACGCACAAATATTTTCTATATGGTGTAGCGGAACCTACGGAAAGGGCACTGCAAATGCTATGGCTAACCGCGAAATAGATTCGCTTTTTGTTTTGATAAAGCGTTACCCTGATAAAATAGCATTAGTTACTACCCCGAAGCAACTAAAAGCCACGGTTAAAAAAGGTAAACTGGCCGCTTTAATCGGCGTTGAGGGAGGCCACATGATAGAAGACAGCATAGCTTACCTGATCAGCTGGCTAAACGCGGCATGAGCTATATGACGTTAACCTGGAACAACAGTACCAGTTGGGCAACGTCAGCAGCTACCGAAACGGCTATGCCGGATACACTGAAACATAAAGGATTAACAGAATTTGGCAAACAAATAGTGCATCATATGAATGACCTGGGTGTGATGGTTGATGTATCGCATGTTGGCGAACAAACCTTTTATGACGTAATTGCTACAACCGGTAAACCCGTTATTGCATCGCATAGCTGCGTGTGGAACCTGGATAAGAACCGGCGCAACCTAAAGGACCAGCAACTACAGGCAATAGCTAAAAACGGCGGTGTAGTGTTTGTTAATTTTTACAGCGGATTTGTTGACAGCACATATAATCAAAAAGAAAATGCGTTTATCAGGGCACACCGCGCTGAACTTGATTCACTGATAAAAATATACCATGATGGCGACCTGGCTGTGGAGAGGTTAAGCGCCATACATAAAGACGAATCGGAACAGGTGCGCCCGCCGCTAAGTATGCTGATAAAGCATTTTGACTATATAGCAAAGCTGATAGGTGTTGACCATGTTGGCATTGGGTCGGATTTTGACGGATCAGAATCGTTTCCACAGGAAATGGATAGCGTTGCCGATTACCCTAAAATAAAAGCAGCGCTATTAAAAATCGGTTACAGTAAAAGGATGTCGCCAAAATATTCGGCGGTAATTTTATGCGGGTATTTAAAGCGAATAAAGGCTAATGGGTTAACCTTACCGGTATTGCCCAAATTCGTCTTCAATCAATACTTCCATAGTATAGCCGGTTTCAATAGCTATTTGCTGCAGGGTATGCTCATCAATATATAACCAGTTAAACCATTCGGTTTTTAGTTTTTTATATTCGTATTGATATTGGATCTCGCCGTAATAGCCTTGTTTGGGCAGGTTACCCTCATACAGATAAGCGATGTCCGACGAATCGAACAGCAATTGCCCGCCTTTGTTTAACAAGGTTTTAAGATGTATCAGCAAGTCTTTTAAACCGGTTAAGGTACCGGCCAAACCAATACCATTCATTAGTAATAGCAAAGTGTCAAACTTTGCCTGGTAGGTAAATATATCGGCTTCGGTTGCTTTTATAACGCCCCGCTCCTGCATAGTTTTAACACACAACGGCGAGATATCAATTGCTGTAACGTCCACGTCTTGTTCCTGTAACAGCAAAGCGTGGCTTCCTGCGCCGGCCCCAATATCTAAAACTTTTCCCCGGCATTGCTCAAGCGCCATCCATTCAATATCTGGCATATCATCCTCGCCCCTAAAATAAGTAGCTATGGGCATCTCTTCTTTAGGGCCATACTTATTGTTTATCCAGAGTTTACCGCCCGGCAATTTGTGGTAATGATCAAATATGGCTTGTCCTAAAACGTCATTCATAGTACCTAAAAAATTGTTGCAAGTTAAGCAAACACAACCATTGCTTTATTTGTTACGTAATACAATTATACTCCCGGTTATTTCAAACTATTATTTCCGTTACAAAAGCGGCTGTGTATAATTATTTATATAGTTTTGGATAACCCTAAACAAACCTAACCTATGAAAAATTCACATTTACTACTCTCGTCTTTAATTGCCTGTGCGGTGCTTTCCTGCAAAAAGGATGACCTGGCCGGCGCAAAATCGCAATATGCCAAATTAATTGTGGGCACCGGAAAGCATATCAGCAAAACACAAAAATTTATGATCTGACCACTAACGAGCTCTTAAAAGATTCGACAGTTACTTTTACTGATGCAAATGCAAGCCGCACCTTTACAGAAATTTATAATGCCGACGGCAGCGCGTATGTTACCGCCCAAAGTCGAAAACTTGGCGCTACAGTGGCAACAACCGATACAACCAGCTACCTGAAATATACCATATTAGGTACAAATCTTTCCTTAAAACAAAACATTGGCGGCAGTGAAACTAAACCTATACTAACCCTAACATTAACTGATATGGGGCTGCAAAGCCTGCGTACCGGCACATTAAACGAAGGTTGGGGCCTCAGTGTTAATACGTCTTATAAAATAGTGCAGGGCACTTATTATACCAGGCAATAAACTTACCTGCCGTATTTCATTGCCCTAACCAACTGGCGGTGCCTTTTGGCCGCGTAATAATCGTTAGTAACCAATATGGCGTGTATTACACCCGGGATCCAGAAACATATGGTTAAAATAATGCTCAGTATAAAGGCACCTATCCTGCCGGTAGTAAACACAGCAAGGGGCGGTAACAACAAACAAAGAAAATAGCGCATAACTGTAAATTTATATATTTCAATATACCTGTTAGACAGCGTAGCGGCTAAGTAGTTACAGCTTAACGTCAGATTAAGGGATCAGCGTTTTGCTTTGCCGGCCAACAACCAAATAAGCAATTGAGCCAAGGAAGGGCGCGAAAAGCACAATCAATACCCAGATGAGTTTGGTGGTTGAATCCTTAAAATTGGAGCGAACAATATCTACCAGGCAGTAAATCACCAATAGTGGATACAGTAAAGCAAATCCGATTAACCATAGTTCGGCCGAACTAAATTCATAAAAAGCTAACATATTCATGATAAAGGTTTTTACTAATTTACAGTTTTAAATCAGATTTTTAATATTAGCCTGATTATTGCGATAAATTTGCAGGCACATACCACCCATGAAAATACACCAGCAACAAATACAGCTTAGTCAGCGCCGCCGGGGCTTCCATTTAATAACTGCCGAGGTTTTACAATCGTTACCACAAATAAGCGAGATCAAAACCGGCATGTGCCGGTGTTTATCCAGCATACATCGGCATCATTAACCATTAACGAAAACGCTGATCCCACCGTGCGCAAAGATTTTGAAATGTATTTCAGCAAAGCGGTACCCGAGAACGATCCGGATTATTTGCACGATGACGAGGGCCCCGACGATATGCCTGCACATTTAAAAGCCGCTCTGTTAGGCAGCTCGGTAATGATCCCTATCCGCAACGGCAGGTTCGCGCTGGGCATATGGCAGGGCATTTATTTATGTGAGCATAGAAATTATGGCGGCAACCGCAGTTTGATGATAACGGCGTGGGGAGAACCCCTCTAAATCTCCCCGAAAGGGGGAGACTTAAAATTGTTAGTTCCCCTTTGGGGAGGACTGGGTGGGTGCTATCCCATATAAAACTTTTCCCGGTACCCGGTTGGTGTCATCCCTACTGTTTTCCTGAAGATCTTGCGGAATGCTTTTGGATCGGTATAGCCCGAGTTAACCATAACTTCGGTCATTTGCTGGTTGGTTTCTACCAACAATTTTTTAGCCGCTTCAATACGGGTTTTTTGTAGGTATTCTATAGGAGTTATCCCTGTTACTTGCTTAAAACGGCGGGCAATATTACGGCGGCTGCCGGGGATTTCTTTTATTAATTCTTCTATGGTACCAGTGCTGTTATATGAGCTTTCAATACTTCTTTGTGCCATGGTAACCAGTTCATCATTATGCTGCTGTAATGGCGAGAAAGTACTGAAATATGTTTGATGCTCCCTATCCATATCAATAGAAAAAGTTTGGCGGTACGTACAGCTATATCTTTACCACAATACTTCTGCAGCAGGTGCAGCATTAAATGAAAGCTTGATGTCGATCCGCCGCTGGTATACAGGCCGCCATCTCCGGTAACCACTTTATCTTCCTGTAATTTCACGGTCGGGAAAGCGCTGGCGAACTGCTTACAGGCATCAACGTGCGTAGTAGCCGGCCTGCCATTTAACAAACCGGTTGCACCTAATAAAAACGCCCCGGTACATACACAAGCCAGCTCGGCTCCTGCTTTAAACTGTTGTTGCAGCCGGGGAATATACTTTTGATTTTCGCGGATAGCCAGCCCTATATCCGCCGAAACAAATGCCGGGATAAATATCAGGTCTTGCTTTGCCGCGGTATCAGTCTGCTGGATCTGGTAGCTGTTAAATTCGATGGCTTTTTGTTGATCTATAACATCGGCACTAAACAAAGAGATATCAAAAGCCGGTGCTTTGCCATCATTAACATAAAAACGGTTAACACTTTCAAAAACATCTAAAATAGCGGCCACGCTTAATAGCCTGTATCTGTTCGTTAGTAAAATCCCCAGTTGTATCATCTGTATTAATATTTGGTAACGGCTAAATATATAAAAAAATGTCCCGAATACCCCCTATAGTTGACATTTACACACACCCTGAATATTATTAATAGCCCTTACCTTAGCCTTATCAAAAACACTAAAAACAACATAATCATGGCAAACATCAATCCTTACGTAAACTTCGGGCAATACCGAAGAAGCTTTTAACTTTTACAAATCCGTTTTTGGCGGCGAGTTTTTAGGGCTTACACGCTTTAGCGATACCGAACATGGTGCAAACCTACCTGAAGAAGACAGGAACAAATTAATGCACATTTCACTACCTATTGGCAATACCATCCTTATGGCAACCGACGCGTTAGAATCAGCGGGGCATACTTTAACTTTTGGTAATAACTTCTCTATCTCTATCACTCCTGACAGTATGGATGAAGCCAATAAAATATTTGAAGGCCTGTCTGAAGGAGCACTTGTAGAAGTACCAATCCAAAAAATGTTCTGGGGCGCATACTTTGGCATGCTTACAGACAAGTTTGGTATTAAATGGATGATCAATTACGACGAAAACCAAAAATAACAGCCTAACATGCCCTGCTTGAATAAGCAGGGCACTTAATATTCACCCTATGAAAGATCTATTAACAGAATTAGAAAACGCCAGGACAAATCTTGCACAGGCTATCTCTTCCATCCCCGATGACCAGTTTAACACTGTCCCCTTTAAAGATAGCTGGACGGCAGGGCAAGTTACCGAGCATATTTTTAAAGCGCTGGGCGTTAATGTACTTTATGGCAAAAACCAACCCACGGAGCGCGCGCCGGATGAAAACGTAGAAGAAACTGGCAAACTCTTTTTAAACATGGATATTAAAATGAAGTCGCCTGATTTTATTTATCCGTCTGACGGGCCGCATGATAAAAAAGAAATGCTGGCTAAACTGGAAGACAGTTTGGATAAGTTAATAACTGCTGCTAAAACACTCGACCTGACTTTAACCTGTCTTGATTTTGAGATACCCGGAGCTCCGCCACTGGACCAGGCTTGAATTTCTGTGGTTCTATGTCTTCCATACCACCAGGCACACTAACCAGCTAAAAAATATAGCTAAGGCCTTAGCGGGATAATTAATTCTATGATAGTCGAAGTTTTTAAAACAAATGTTACCGAAGTTGAGCTGTCTGAGATACTGATCAGGCAATTGCTTCATCATTTCCCCGGAAGCCGGGTAAACTTTGACCTTGAAGACTGTGACAAAATTTTACGGGTGGAGGCGAAAGCCGTCGTCCCCGAAAAAATAATTGAAGTATTAAATGCGAATGGCTATTCTTGTGAAGTACTTTTGTAAGTAATTATAGCCTTTTCCGACTACTCACATTATGACCTTAAAACACATTATTTCTGTAATCAAACAATCTCTTAATGGCGAGAGCCGGGATTATACTACAGGCAGTATCCGCAAAGCGGTTTTCCTATTGGCAGTTCCTATGATTTTAGAGCTGAGCCTTGAAAGTGTGTTTGCTTTAGTTGATATATTTTTTGTAGGCAAGCTTGGCGAAAACGCGATAGCAAGTGTTGGATTGACAGAATCTGTTATTACCATCGTTTATTCGATAGCCATTGGCTTAAGCACGGCCGCGGGCGCGGTGGTTGCCCGCCGCATCGGCGAGAAAAACCCGGATGGCGCGGCCCATGCAGGTGCACAATCATTAATTATTGCTTTTATCATATCGGCTATATTAACTGTTGTGGGCATGGTATACGCCGGTGATATTTTAGGGCTGATGGGTGCCAGTAGAGAGGTAGTTGCCGATGGCGCCATATTTACGCGCATTATGTTTGGCGGCAGTTTGGTTATTATCCTGATCTTCCTTATAAACGGCATTTTTCGTGGGGCGGGTAACGCAGCAATGGCCATGAAAAGCCTGTGGATAGCCAGTTTGGTTAATATCATACTCTGCCCCATCCTCATTCACTTCTTCGGGTTAAAGGGCGCGGCAATGGCAACGGTAACCGGCCGTACATCAGGTGTAGTTTACCGGGTTTATCACTTAATAAAAGGTAATGGTATCGTGAAGTTCACATCTGCCCACTTCAATTTTGATGCACCCGTAATTAAAACCATCATAAACATAGCTGGCCCGCTACGCTGCAATTTATTATAGCCAGCGGTAGTTGGATAGTTGTAGCACGTTTAGTGGCTGAAACAGGCGGAACGGCCGCTTCTGCGGGTTACCGGTGGCTATACGTAACGTGGTTTTCTTTATACTGCCTGCACGGGGCCTAAGTAACGCGGCAGCTACATTGGTTGGCCAGAACCGGGGGCTAAAGAATTTGATCGCGCCGAAAAAAGCGTGATGATCACCGCCAAATATAACGCCATATTTATGGGCGCGGTGATGATTATATTTTTATGTTTCTCCAATCATATTATCCGCATTTTTACGCAGGACGCGGCGGTTGTTAAATATGGTACACAAGCTTTGCAGGTTTTTGGCTCGGCTTATATTTTTTACGGGATAGGTATGGTAATGACCCGGCACTTAACGGTGCCGGCGATACCAAAACACCTACCTGATAAACTTTATTTGTTTTTGGCTGATCCAAATACCATTGGCCTGGTACCTGTCTAAACATTTAGATATGAAAGCCACCGGTGCTTTTATCTCCATCCCCATAGCCGAGACAATGCTGGCCCCGGCGGCATGGTATTACTTTAAAAAAGGCAAGTGGAAAGAAGTTAAAGTGTAAGCTTAAACACAACTTATAGTATACACCAAAGGAAATCTATTACCAATAGTATTGCTACACCCCAGCCTAAAATCACAACTCCGATTGGTTTCTCTGGGTAAGGATCTTTGTCTAAAAATTCCATATTAATTAATTAATTATTTATATACTGATTGATACGTAATTATTACTCCTTAAGTTGGGGCTCTTTGTAATATTTTTGTTTGCCTGGTTAAAGGCAGCTATAAATCCCTTAAATAAATTAAAATCTTATAGATTTGGATTGAACATTATAACGATCACACAAAAACTAAATTCATGAAATACAATTTTATTTTGGCAGCCGGCCTGTTATGTTTAACATCTGTTAGCTACGGGCAGGTAACAAGCGCTACTATTAAACAAGCTAACCTTGCATCAGCAAACCCCACCAATGCCGAGCTTTTTGCACCCATCCCCAATGTAGTTACTCCTGCTAAAACCTGTGGAAATGCACCTTCAGACGCCATCATATTATTTGATGGCAAAAATTTAGACGAATGGCAGTCGCCAAAAGATCAATCAGCTGCGAAATGGACCGTAGCAAATGGTATCCTTACTGTTGATAAAACAGTCGGAGATATCGAAACCAAACGTAAATTTGGCAGCTTCCAGCTGCATATCGAGTGGAAGATCCCTGCTGATATTACCGGTACCGGGCAGGCCCGTGGCAATAGCGGTATATTTTTATCGGGCAAATACGAGATCCGGTATTGGACACCTACAACAACGAAAATAAAACCTACATTAATGGCATGGCCGGCAGTGTATACCGCGAATCTATCCCCTTAGTAAACCCTGCTCATAAAGCCGGCGAATGGAATGTTTATGACATTGCCTACACCGATCCTGAATTTAACGCTGATGGAACCGTAAAAGAACCTGCACGCGTTACTATTTTCTTCAACGGTGTGTTGGTTCAAAATAATGTTGCCATTAAAGGCGCTACATCAACTACTACAACGCACAAATATACTGCACATGGCCCGGCATCAATAAGGCTACAGGCACATGGTGATAAAAGCGCACCTATCAGCTACCGTAATATCTGGATTAGAGAATAATTTTCCGCTATAAATTAAGCCGTCCTGATATAAGCCGGGACGGCTTTTTTGTTGATATATAATTCAATTGTAAAGTCTATCAATTAGTTACAGAATTTAACATATTACTACACAATATTAAGATAGTTATAGCGTATTTATTACAACTAAAGCCTGCTGCCATTTGATAAAAAACGGACTATTCAAGTAATTAAATCATCACAACATGAATTATAAACTGAAGTTGGCCGACGGTACCACACAGCTTATTGAAATTACTGCGGGATATTTTAAAACCGGCGGGTGTGGAAAGTTAAAGTAAACGGTAAAGCAGCTATGCTTTATAAATTGGGTAGCGAATGGATGCAACGCAATGAAGACTACCGGGATATGTATACCCTTAAGGCTATTGGCGAGTTTATTGATACCATGATCACTCCACCGGTGGTAAACAACAATTGGCTTAATAATTTTGTTATCTGATTATGGTAACATACCCCTTTACAGGTTTACGACCATTTTTAAGATCAATGATATAATAATAAACCCCAAACGGCAGGTTGCTGTTATTGGATTGACCATCCCAAGCCGTTTTATAACCAATAGATGAAAATACCTTTTGCCCGTTTCTGTTAAAAACATCAACGGTACAACTGGAAAAGCTATCTAAATATTTGATGTCCCATTTATCATTTATACCATCGTTGTTTGGCGTAAAAGTATTAGGTACTACAGGGTCTAACAATGCCTTTATATTTACATTATCACTAACCGAGCAGCCTTTGTTATTTGTTACGGTAAGCGTGTAGGTAATGTCTTTAGTTACAGTAATAACCGGATCTAAAATAGTGGTGCTACTTAAACCTATCGCCGGAGACCATTGGTATTTAAGGCTATCACCTGTGGCACTGGCGTTCAAACGCGTAATCCCCCCGCTACTATAACCATATCTTTCCCGGCATCAACCGTAGGTATGGGTTTAACAACTATTACACGGGTTACAGTATCGGCACACGTTGTCGCGGCCGTATAAATATAGCTTATAGTGTGTGTGCCAACACCGGCAATCATGGGGTCAAATAATCCCGAGGCGCTAACGCCTGTTCCCTTATACATACCGCTTCCGGCAATACCACTACCCTCTTTTGCCACAAGTTGTACAGGTCCATTATTTAAACACAAAGAGTCGGGCCCGTTAAAAGCGAGTGAAGCTGCAGCATATACGGTTATCGTTACCTCTTTGGGTTTCATACAGGTTTCGCCTGAATAAGCCTGCATCACCACCCGAAACGTTTTTTTAGGCTGTGCGCTAAATTGCGGATAGAGATGGTAGTATAACTTACCGGGGGATGGATTATTATCTACCTCGGGCGGGATGCTTGCATTGTCGGCATCATAATACCAATCTATCCTGGTTATTGAACCCGGGAAAACAGCTGCTTTATTGCGAAAGTATATGTTACGTCCACTGCATAACGATGCTTCATTCAGCACGTCAAAATCAGCTTCAGGATTAGAACCGTTAATCATAACCGGCTTGGTTATAGCGCTAACACAACCTGAGGCAGAAGTTACCGTTAATGTAACCTGGTATAACTGCGCCTTCAAAAATATATGCTGTGAATTTTTTTGTGTGGATGTATTGAGAGCGCCGCTGCCAGCGTCGCCAAAGTCCCATGAGTAAGTAAGGTTACTATTGTCGGATATTTGGGTATTAGCAGTAAATTTAGCGTAACTACCATCTGCACACGTTGGGGGAAGGGTAAAATCAACTACAGGCAATGGGTTTATTACAATAGTTTTGCTAAGTACCGACGTACACCCCCTATCGGTATTCATGGTTAATTTTAGCTGATAGCTACCCGCGGTTGCGTAAGTGTGCTGAAAAGGAGCGCCATTATTGTGGGTTTCTGTAGGGCTGCCGTCACCAAAGTCCCAAACACGCGCCAGCACAAAGCCATCGGTACTAACCGATTGATCGGTAATGGTTATGGCCTTTGTTGCACAACCCGGGGTTGAATAGCTGAAAGCCATATCAATGCTTTTAAAAACATGTACTATTTTGGTCGTATTAGACGGTGCACATCCCAGCTTATTCCTTACCGTTAGCTTAACTGGAAAATCGCCGGAGGTGTTATATATATGCTCAGGATTTCGTTCTGTTGATGTTTGTCCGTCACCAAACTCCCAAAGCCAGCTTCCTACTTCTGCATCACCGGCTGTTGATTGGTCTGTAAATAAAATAGGCTCGCTTTGGCAGGTAGCTTTAGCCACCAAAAAATCTGCCGTCGGCAAAGCCAAAACTTTTACTTCAAATGCATTTGAAGCTACCACACAATTGGGTGAATTTATATTAGCTGCCGAACTGGTAACAAGCCTGTAAGAATAGGTCCCCGGTTCGGTTGGGGACATAACAGTGAATGAGGTAGCTGTGCTTGCCGAAGTTTGATCAACCCATGTTTTGTTCTTATAAACCTGTACTTTTTGAGAATTACCTGCAGGTGCCGTAGTGGATTTAATAGTTACAGGATGTGATTCGCCCTCGCAAAAAGCAGCATTGGCCTGATCAGACGTAACCCTTAAAGGTGCGCCATAGGGCCTGAAAACAATATCATCAATAGCAATATCATTACCACGGCCGCCGGGGGCGTTATTTACCATTTTGATAATTACAGCCTCGTCATAACCGCTTGTCGTAAATCTGAAGGAGTAATTGTTCCATACACCTAACTGTATAATATCGCCTGTATCGCCACTGCCTAAAACAGTACCGTCAAGTGATTCTATACTGAAACTAACGTTGGGTAAAATTTTACCGGGGGCCTTTATTATATTTTTTATATAGGCAGAGAACTGGTAAGTTGTATTGCCGCACAATCCTCGAACTTTACGCTTATAAAACTCGCCGGGCGTATAACTTGCGTTTACTATCATCATATAACCATTTGGATCTCCGGTATGATCAGTAGTTAAGCCCCAACCATTATTTAAACCGCCTGTAGTGTTGGTGATGGTATAGCCATTATCGTCGGGTGATGCTGCTATATAAGCATAGGTGGTTGATCCTGAATCGGGCCTAAGTGCACCGCCAAATTGGTTGATACCAGACCCAAAAGTAATATGCACTATAGGATCGCCTAAACTTTGGGTATAACCTTTATGAGAACCAGCTATAATAAATAGCAGTACATAAGCTATAGCTAATAAATATCGCTTATTAATTACTTGTAGCGTGTTCTCTTCCCGGCACATTTTATAATCGGCAACATAAAAGTATTACAAATTAAGTAAATACCCAATACGCTATACAGACCTTTATGTCATTATTTAGGTTTTACCATGCAATGGTATTGAAAAGCAAAAGGTTGAACCTTTGCCAACAATACTATTCACCCAGATTTTGCCACCTTCGCGCTTAATTATTTCTGATGATATATACAAACCCAGCCCCAGACCCGGGAAAGTATGCTGCATATCGCCGCTAACCCGGTAAAATTGCTCGAATACTTTATTCAGTTTATCCTCGGCAATGCCGATGCCAAAATCCTCGACACATAATATAACTTCGCCATCCTTTAAAGAAGTAGTTATAACTATCTTGTCGGCCTGTGGCGAATATTTGATTGCATTGGTTATGAGGTTGGTAATAACCTGGCCTATGCGCTCTTTGTCACCAAATACTATACCTATATCTGTATGATTTTCAATCAGGGTATGCTTCTCTGTTGTGCGTTGCAGGTCTTCAATCAAATCCTGCACCATTGGCACAAAATCAAACTCCCTGTCATTAAACTGCAGCTTGCCCGAGTTTATTTTGGTAACATCAAGCAAATCAGAAATTAGGCTTGTAAGGCGGTTTATTTGCCCGTCCATGCGGGTTATCATTGCAGCTTCCTTGGTCTCGCCCTTTTTAAGCAGCATTTTTTCTAAAACCTGCGTATACGCTTTAATACTTGTAACCGGAGTTTTAAGCTCGTGGCTGGCTATGCCTATAAAATCATCCTTTTGTTGCTGGATATGTTTTTGTTCGGTTATATCAACGCACGAGCCAATATAACCCAGAATTTGCCGCTGCCATCGTATTGCGGCTGCCCTGTTAAAACACACCAGTGAACAGTTCCATCCACATGGTTAAGTCTGAATTCAGCCTCGAACAGGCCGGGTACTGTTATATTTTCGCTTAGCTTTTCGGCTACCTTTTTTCGGTCTTCCGGTAAAACAGAATGCAGCCAGCCAGTGCCCAAATGCTGCTCATAGTTTCTGCCTGTCCAGTCTATCCGGGTTTGATTAACGTATGTTACCCCGCCTGACGCATCAGACATCCAGAGCGTTGTAGGCGCGGCGCTGGTAATATTGCGCAACAGTTGCTCACTGTCTGCCAGTGCTTGTTTAGCTCTAAGTTCGGGCCGCATATCGCGCATCACTGCGCCTACTGCTATAGGCGCGCCCGAAACCGGATCATCTATGCGGATACAATTGTTATAAACCGGGAAGATCTCACCGGTTTTAATATGGCGTACCAGCATGGTTCCCTCCCAGCGGCCCTTGCTCATTACGGTTGGCAAAACTTCCTGTTCAACTATTGCAAAGTGTGCAGGGTCATGCAATTCAGCAATAGGTACTTTTGCGACGTGTTCCGCGTCATCAAAACCCAGCATATCCATGCCAGCCTGGTTAATATAGGAGTTAGTACCGTCCATACCCAGTATCGACATTAAATCAACACTGTTATCAACCAGTGTAATTAACTTACGCTGTTCTTCTATTGCTTTTCGGTGTTCGGTAGTATCCAGTAAGGTACCTAAAATCCTGACGGCCTCTCTGTTGTCGGCATAAATAACTTTACCTTCCACCTTAATCCAATGGATGGTTTGGTCTTTCAAAAGTACCCGGGCCTCATACAATAGCCGACCGGATGTGATGGCATCTTCGTGCGCCTTTTTTCTAAGCTCCAAATCATCCGGGTGGAAAACAGAAACATACTCACTACGCGGAACAGGTTTATCAAAACCTAAAATATTTGCGGCTATGCTTGAGGTTATCATCTCACCTGTTAACAGGTCAAGATCAAAAGTACCCAAGCCAACGGCATCTACAGCAAGACGTGCCCGCTCTTCCGCCTCCTCTATTTTCTTTTTCGCAATAATTGTTTCGGTAACTTCATTAGCAACAACAATAACCCCGCTTATGGTACCATCAGTTTCCCTAAATGGTTGATAAACAAAGTTTACATATACGGTTTCTAATACTCCATTCCGTTCTAACAATACCGATGCGCCTTCGCCTTTGACCGGAACACCTGTTAAGCGTACGCTATCCAACAATTCTTCAAACCCCTGCCCCTTTACGTGCGGTATGCAATCAAATATCGGTCTACCCATCATCTGGTCGGCTGTTTGGCCATATAGCTTAGATATTTGCGGATTGATAAGATCAACAACAAATTCGGGCCCCTTTAATATGGCTATGCCAACAGGCGCCTGCATAAATGTAGAATACAACTGTTGCTGCTGTTGTTTAAGTGCTTCAACCCCGGCCTGTTCACGCTGAGTTACTTTATTTAACTCGGTTACATTTATAGGCGAATGTATAAAGTATACTACATTACCATCATCGTCTAAAACCGGGGTATTGGTGGTTGTCCACCAGCGCTCCTCAAACTCAGTAGTACCGGGTATAGGGATGTCATACCGGTAATTGTACATGGTATGGGGCTTTTTTGAGCGAATAGCTTCATCAAACGAAAAGGTGGTACGCTCAATGTTTTTAGATTCCTCGTCTGTTGGATTTGCCGGGAACGCGCCGAAAACGGATGTACCTATCAACGCTTCGCGGGTACTGTTAGTTGCTTTAAGGTAGGCGTTATTTACGTCAATAATAGTGTACGATGGCTTGTCTATACTTATTATAAGCATAGTAGCTTCGCTGTTGTAAAAAATATCTTTATAACTGTATTCAGGTAGTTTTATAACCATATCAGGATTATGATTTGTAATAAAATCAATACCACATAACAAGTTATAAGCCCTATTGATTTAAATAATTGTTACAATATGCTAAAATATTTATACTTTTTAAAGATGTTACATTATTCATAATGCAAATCATTAGCGCAGTTGTACCTGTAATTAATTTTCAAAGCCATCTGCTGCAGATATATTTTCTTTAAAGGAAAAATCAACAAGTAGCAAACGCTATGTCCTGTACCGCTAATATTACCTGTTAAATATTTTCCCGGGGTTTAAAATATAATTTTTATCAAATACCTGCTTGATACCGCGCCATATTTCAAAATGTATGGGTGAGTATTTTATCGGCATAAAATCTTTCTGTACCAGTCCTATCCCATGCTCGCCTGATAATGTCCCGCCAAGGGATACCGTCAGCTCAAATATTTCGCGGATACCATCTTTTAATTTATGGTTCCAGTCATCATCGCTCATGTTGGCTTTTATGATATTTACATGCAGGTTGCCATCACCTGCATGGCCATAGCAAATAGATTCAAACCCATACTTATTCCCGGCAGCTTTAATGCCCGCTATTAATTGCGGTAATGCCGCCCGCGGAACAACCGTATCTTCCTCTTTATATACAGAATTTGATTTTACCGATACCCCTATAGTTCGCCTTATGCGCCATAACTCTTCCTTTTGGGCCGATGTATCTGCAAATAATACATTAGTGCAGCCATACTCTTCTAATACCGTATTGACCTTTTCGCAATCAGCAAATATCATATCAGCATTTGTTCCATCCACCTCAATCAGCAGGAATGCCGCGTCATTGGGTAGCAGGTTAAAAACTATCGCGTCTTTTTCTATCACCCATTCTATTGCCCTGCGTTCCATAAATTCAAGTGCGGACGGTACAATCCCGGCCCTGAAAATAGCCGATACTGCTTTACACGCCGCACCATTTGATGGAAAGGATGCCAACATTAACGCATCGACAGTTGGCGCCGGAATAAGCTTTACTACAATTTTGGTGACGATACCCAACGTACCTTCCGACCCAATGATGAGCTGGGTTAAATTATAGCCCGATGCATATTTTAAAGTATTGGCCCCCGTCCATATAATTTCGCCTGATGGCAGCACCAATTCCGGTTCAATATATATTCGCGTATTGTGCCATATTTTACCACCCTTGGCCCGCCCGAGCCGTGCGATACATTACCGCCAATAAAGCAGCTACCTTTGCTTGCCGGATCTATAGGGTACAGTAACCCTTTAGCCGCTACCTGGTTCATAAACTCTTCGGTAATAACACCGGGCTCTACAGTGGCCTGCAGGTTTTGCTCATCAATAGCTATAACCTGATTAAAGCGTTCCATCGCTATAACCAAACCGCCCATTACGGGTAGTGCGCCACCGCTTAAACCGGTGCCCGCACCGCGCGGTGTTACGGGTATTAGGTGTTCATTACAAAGTTTTAATAATGCTGCGACTTCTACGGTAGACTTTGGCTTAACAACAACTTCAGGGTAATAGCGCAAATCCTCAGTTTCGTCATGACTGAATTGTTCCATTTCGTCGTGACCGGTTATAACCGCGTCACTGCCAACAATCTGGTTAATTGCGCTTAATATATCCGGGGTTATTTTATTGTAGACCATAAACTGCGAAAACCAAAACTATGTATTATGCGCTGTAAATTAATTTTTATATGTATAATTAACGCATAAATATATCCCGCCAATATGAAAAAGCTGTTGCTATCTGTTTTTGCATGCGATCCTTCAAAAGGATCAGAAGATGGCAATGGCTGGAACTGGGCCCTCGGGCTGGCCGGGAAGGGTTATGAGGTACACTGCCTTACCCGGAGCGTAAACCAAGAGGATATAGAATTACACGCCAGGCCCGATAATGTAACATTTTATTATATAACTATGCCGCTGGGTACCGAGCGGTTGTTTCATGCACCGGGGCCTGGTATTTATATGTACTATATGCTATGGCAATGGCTGGCATATAAAAAGGCAGCCGGTTTGCACAAGCAATTCAAATTCGACCCGGCCCATCACGCGACCTGGGAAGCTTACAAATGGGCTCGTTTTTATATAAGCTGGATATTCCCTTTGTATTTGGCCCCGCCGGTGGCGGGCAAATAGCCCCTGAGGCATTTAAAAGTTATTTTAAAGGCTACTGGGCATCCGAAGTAAAGAGAGAGCGGGTAAGCGATATCCTGGTCAAGAATAACCCGGCCTGTAAAAAGATGCTAAAAAAGCTTATTCGGTGTTGGTATCCAATCCCGAGACGATGGCGCTGGCAAAATCTGCGGGTGCAAAAAACTGTCATATATCGCTGGATACCGCTTTGCCTGATAGTTTTTTTCCTGATCAGCTTAAAATAAAATCGCCAAAAAAGATAAACTGCAATTACTTTGGGTGGGGCGTTTTATGCCGCGTAAAGGCGTTTTATTGGTATTGGAGGTTATGCAACAGTTAAAAGCATACGCCGGTATAACCCTTACCATTGTAGGACATGGCGAAATGCAGCAGGAAATTGAAGATTGTATCATAGAATATGGGCTGGAAGATACCGTACGTTTAACAGGAAAAGTTCCGTACGAAGAGGTCCGCTCCTATTATGATTCGCATGACGTTTTCTTTTTCACTTCGCTGCGCGATTCAAATGGTGTGCAGGTTATAGAAGCTATGGCCTTTGGTATGCCTGTGATCACCCTTAATTTACATGGGCAGGGCATTATTGTAAGTGATGAAACCGGGATAAGATGCAGCCCCGAATCGCCTGCTATTGCCGTGGCCGAATTAAAAGAAGCGGTGCTTGAACTTTATAACAATCCCGCTAAAGTAAGCAGCATGAGCGCGGCGGCCGCCAAATATGCCGCAAAACAAAAATGGCCCGAAAAAATAAATGATACCGTAACTAACTATTATCCTTTTTGATAACTAAGCGATACCGCCGAATAAGCCACTTTACCACCGAGCGGAGGGTTAGCTTTTTTAAAGTAAGTTTTATGCTATCAACAAAATTATACTCTTGCTTCACTTCGGCTATAATAGCTTGTGCCACCGTTTCTAATAACTTTTTAGGCACCTTCATTATTTCGCAAATTATAGTATAGAGCTTTTCGTAATTAACGGTATTGGCCAGATTATCTTCATCCAGATTACCGGGTTGTTTAAACTCAACCTCGATATCAACAATAAAGCGACACCCTAATTTTTGTTCTTCGGGATAAAAGCCGTGCCAGGCAAAAAACTCTGCGCCGTGTAATGCTACAATCATGAGTCAAAAGTAATTAAGATTAACAATATGCCTATATCTAAGTTAGCTTTCGTTAAATTTGTTTACCAACATTTATTTATATGGCTAAAACTGATCTTTTTGAATCGCCCGATTATTATTTATTAGATGAATTATTAACTGATGAGCATAAACTGATCCGTAAAAGCGTACGCGATTGGGTAAAAAAGAAGTAAGCCCTATAATTGAGGATTATGCGCAGCGTGCTGAATTTCCGAAACAGCTTTTAAAAGGATTGGCGGATATAGGTGCCTTTGGCCCTACTATTCCAGCACAATACGGTGGCCTGGGGTTGGATTATATGGCCTATGGCATCATTATGCAGGAGATTGAGCGTGGCGACTCAGGCATCCGGTCAACTGCATCCGTACAAGGATCGTTGGTAATGTACCCTATTTATGCCTATGGGTCCGAAGATCAGAAAAACAAATACCTGCCCAAACTGGCAACCGGCGAGCTAATGGGTTGCTTTGGTTTAACCGAGCCCGATCATGGATCAGACCCGGGCGGCATGACCACAAATTTTAAAGATGCCGGCGATCATTATTTGCTAAACGGCGCAAAGATGTGGATCTCCAACTCCCCTTTTGCGGATATTGCTATTGTTTGGGCAAAAAACGAACAAGGCAAAATACATGGCTTAATAGTTGAACGCGGCATGGAAGGTTTTACTACACCCGAAACACATAACAAGTGGTCGTTACGCGCGTCGGCAACCGGCGAACTGGTATTTGATAATGTTAAAGTGCCCAAAGAAAACTTGTTGCCCAACGTATCCGGTTTAAAAGGACCGCTTGGCTGCCTTAACCAGGCGCGTTACGGCATTGCCTGGGGCGCTATAGGCGCAGCTATGGATTGTTATGATACCGCATTACGTTATGCTAAAGCGCGTAAACAGTTTGGTAAACCAATTGCTGCTTTCCAGCTACAACAAAAAAACTGGCCGAAATGATAACCGAAATAACAAAGGCTCAGCTGTTGGTTTGGCGCCCGGCCACTTTAAAAACGAGAATCGGGCCACACCTGCGCAAATATCAATGGCCAAACGTAACAGTGTTGAGATTGCTATAAACATAGCGCGTGAAGCAAGGCAGATGTTGGGTGGAATGGGTATAACAGGCGAATATCCTATTATGCGTCATATGATGAATCTTGAGTCGGTGATTACATATGAGGGCACACATGATATACATTTATTAATAACCGGTTTGGACATTACCGGCGAAGAAGCTTTTAAATAAAATTTTTGACGTAAAAACCTTACTACTTTAGCGCTAATTATAGCTGTAAAGAGTATATTTGTTTATCTGCTGCAGTAATTAATAATTTTGATTTGCCTTAATAAACATCAGTACACTAAATATACCCTACGTAGTTGGTGGTGGCTGCTGCTGGCTCTCATTATAACCTCCTGCAAGCAAAAAGTTCTGAAGCGAGTGGCAATTCTGAAGAATTTAAAAAGTACTTGTACATGTTGATACCTTGTTTGGCACTAATCGAGCCCCGGAAGCTTTACGGGTGCTTGATTCGGTAGTAAAACATTCAGATAATCTGACACGTGAAGACAGATACCGTAGCTACGGTTATCGATATTTTTATTACCATAAGGCAGGCGATGATAAAAAGCCTTATTATACGCAGATACGATGCTTAATATCGCTACGCAAAGCGTCAGCGTAAATAAAAAACAATACATACACCTGTATGTAGATGCTAATTTTGCCTTGGTTGATGCCTATTTTGCCTTGCAACAATATGACGATGCCTATCAGCACCTTTTCCAGGATATATAATCGGAAAAAATAGTTTCAACAAAGAAGTCCTGTCTTATTACCTATACCGTATGGGTATGATAACTTATAAAATGGGCAATTATAAATTGGCTAAAAACTATTTTAAAGAAAGCTACAATTATCTTGAAATCAATCCCGCCGATTTTGTGAACTTTTATCACGTACAGGAATTACTGGATAACATTGCCCTTAGCTATAAGCATAATAACCAGTTGGATAGTGCATTGATTTATTTCGATCAGTCTTTAAAATTCATTAACAAATATGGGCCGCAATTTAAAGACCGGCCAAAAATGATAGAAATTGCCCGCGGCGTTGTTTATGGCAATCAATCAGAGGTATTGGTTTTGCAGGGTAAATATCAGCAGGCTGTTGAATTATTAAAAAGAGCATAGCAATAAATCTGCAAAAAGATTATGATAATAATGATGCTGCCTTCAGTGAAATAAAGCTGGCCAAGCTTTATTACGAGCAGCATAGAGATAAAGAGTTGTTTGAATTGTTAACTGCAATTAGCAACCAACTTAAAACCATAAACAACTCTGACGTAGAAGCCGACTGGAATAACCTGATGAGCAAGTATTACTTGCGTAAAAAAGATTTACCTAAGGCTTTGGCATATCTGCAAACTTACAATACGGTTAAAGATTCGAATATTAAAAAGCTCAATCTTTTAAAGGAAAGTGATATCAATAAGCAGTTTGACAGTTACGAAAAACAGCGGCAAATAGAGCAGTTAAGCAACAATAATAAAATACAGCTGATATCCCTTTACGTAATAATTGTTGTAACCCTAATGGCCGTGGTTATTATCTTCCTGATTTACCGTAATTGGAAAAGATCAAAACAGGATGTACAAACAGTTAACCTGTTAAACCAGCAAATTAATGAGCAAAACAGTGTGCTGGAACGGGCTTTAAATGATCTAAAAATAAGCAGCCAGAAAAGACAGGATACTGCGTACCGTAGCGCATGACCTTAGAAACCCGATAGGTGGTATAGCTTCATTAACAAATTTAATGGCTGATGATGAATATACCGAGGATCAAAAAGAACTGATAAACCTGGTTAAAGAAACATCCTATAACTCGCTTGAGCTGATCAATGAAATATTAGAGGCAACGAACATCTCTTCTATCGAATTAAACCCTGAACCTGTCGAAATTAACTCACTGGTAAACAACAGTGTTGAATTGCTTCGTTTTAAAGCATCAGAGAAAGGACAGAAGATATTTTACGAGCCCTTAGGCGCCCCGCTTGAAATATTAATAAGCCGCGAAAAAATCTGGCGGGTGATAAGTAACCTGATAAGCAACGCCATTAAATTTAGTCCTACCGGCGCCCCTATTTTTGTTAAGTTGGTTAAAGAAAAAGATGAAGTAGTAATATCTGTATTAGATAATGGCATTGGTATCCCCGAAAAACTAAAGGACCAGATTTTTAATATGTTTACTACCTACATGTGTGCCCTCATATGATCACCGACTTTCATCATATGACGCATAATAGGATATTCGCCTGTTATACCCATTCCACCAACATCTGCCCGATTTTATAGCAATCGTTTTTATTGATATTTGCGCAGGTGTGCCCGATTCTCGTTTTTAAAGTGTGAGCGCCAAACCAACGAAGCTGAGCCTTTGTTATTTCGGTTATCATTTCGGCCAGTTTTTTGTTGTAGCTGGAAGCAGCAATTGGTTTACAAACTGTTTACGCGCTTTAGCATAACGTAATGCGGTATCATAACAATCCATAGCTGCGCCTATAGCGCCCCAGGCAATGCCGTAACGCGCCTGGTTAAGGCAGCCAGCGGATCGCTTTAAACCGGATACGTTGGGCAACAAGTTTTCTTTGGGCACTTTAACATTATCAAATACCAGTTCGCCGGTTTTGCCGACGCGCGTAACGACCACTTGTTTATGTGTTTCAGTTTGTAGTAAAAACCTTCCTGCCGCGTTCAACTATTAAGCCTGTATTTTGCCTTGTTCGTTTTTTGCCCAAACAATAGCAATATCCGCAAAAGGGAGTTGGAGATCGCATCTTTGCGCCGTTTA